>DATLIL010000433.1:0-6712 GCA_035539475.1 Polyangiaceae bacterium | reverse complement strand
ACAATCGGCGTGACTCCGGGCAGCGCCTCGATCGCGCGGAAAGGATCGCCGAACGCGCCGGGGAGCTCGCGCACCTCGGCGCGAGACAGCGACGCCGAGCGCGACGGCTCGGGCCGCTCGCCGAGCACGTCGAGCTCGAGGGGTTCCTCGATCGGGGGCGCGGGGGGGGCGCCTTCGACCACGGGCGCCGGCGGCGCTTCGGCCGGCTCGGGCGCCGGCTCAGGCTCAGGCTCACGAAACACGACCTCGAAGCGGATCTTGGCCGCGATGGGCACGCCGTCGCGCGTCGCCGGCGTGAAGCGAAAGCCCTGCGCGGCGAGCGCCGCGCTGCTGGAGAACGGCTCGTGGACGACCTCGGGCGTGGCCGAATCGACTCCACCCTCGGGATTGACGACGATGACCAGCACCACGCGCGCGTCACCGCTGGCGCCCTCCGGATAGGCCACTTCGGGCTCGGAAATGAGCTTGGGCGGCACCACCACGGCCGCCGGCTTCGGCGCAGGCGCAGGCGCTGGCGCAGGCGCTGGCTGTGCCAGGAGCGGCGTCGTCAGCAGCAGCGTCAGACACGACGCGAGCACGACGGCGAGCGCGCGGCGCCTCACTCGACCTCTACGACTCCCGGCTCCTCGAGGCAGGCGCCCATGTCCGGCTTGCAGCGCCGCGGCGCAAAACCGAGCTGGCCCTCGAACCATGCGCCCCAGCACAGCACCTTGTTCTCGGCGATGCCGCACAGGTGGTCGCCGCCGTTGGCCAGCGCGGAAAGCGCCGGCAGGTTGGCCACGCGCCGCGCAGAGGCGAGGCAGTCGACCGCCTGCTCGTGCCCGAAGCACTCGTAGACGCAGGCGTCGTCCGCCGCGACGCCGATGCGATTCATGTAGTTGTTACCCCAGCACCACAACGAGCCGTCTTGCCCGAGCGCGCAGCTCGTTTCGTCGACGATGCTGAGCTCGCGGACCGCTGGCAGCCCGGCGACGCGCAGCGGTGTACCCGAGCAGGGGCTGCACCTGCACAGATCGTCGCTGGCCGACCCCAGCTGGCGGGCGGTGTTGGCGCCCCAGCAGTAGACCTCGTGCGTCGCCGTCAGCGCGCACACGTGATCGCTGCCCGACTCGATGGCGATGACTTTGTGCGGCAGCTGTACCGGCTGCGGGCCGAGGTGCGTCTCGTCGTCGACCGTACCGCGCCCGAGCTCGCCCTGATCGTTGCCGCCCCAACACCAGACCACGCCGTCGCTGCGCAGCCCGCAGCTGAAGCCGTTGCCGAGCGCGAGGTCGGTCACCTGATCCACGCCATCCACTGCGCCGGCCTGGCGCGAGCACAGGCGCTCGCCACAGGTATCCACCGTCCTTCGCCCGAGCTGGCCGTACTGGTTGCTGCCCCAGCAATAGACCACACGGGCGGCGCTCAGTGCGCAGGTGTGGTTCGGACCCGCCGCCACCTCATTGACCCGCGGCAAGCCGCTGACGACGGTAGGCACCCGTGCGCACGGTTGCTCACCCTCGCCGTTGTCGCACGAGTCGGCAGTCGAGACGCCGAGCGCGCCGTCGTTGTCCCAGCCCCAGCACGAGACCTCGCCGCCGGCGCGAACGGCGCAGGCGTGTGTGTTGCCGAGCGCCACGCTGGCCACTCCGGTCGCGACGACCTGCGGCCGCGTCGCGCGACCGATCACGCCGTTGATCAGATCGGCTCCCCAGCAGCGCAGGACACCGCCCGTGTTCAGGTAGCAGGTGCGCTGGAATGCTGCGAAGAGCTTGGATCGCGCCTGAACGTGCGGCTGCGCCGGACGCGGATCAGCAGAATCCGCCGGCGCCGGAGCAACCCGAAAGACGGCCGGTCGAGGCGGAGCGCTCTGGCAACCGAAGAACAAGGCGACCCCGGCGAGGGTCACGCGCCGCCGTAGCATGGGGAGGCGGAATACTAGCCGGGCTTCGAGCGAGGCTCCACCGCCACCCCCTGACTGCGCCAAAGTCAGCGCATCGTCGGCTAGTTGGCGTCAGCTGAGGTTCAGCCGAGGAGCCCGCTGAGACCACCGCTGCCGGTGTCGCTCGTGCCGAAGGTGTCGACCTCGTGCCCCATCATGCGGCAGACGTCGACCAGCAGGCGATTGTGCGGCACGTCCTCGTATTGCAGGTAGCGCCCCGTCGCGAGCTTGCCTGCGGCGCCTCCGGCGAGGACGAAAGGCACGCGCTCGAAGGAGTGCGTGTTGCCCTTGCCGAGCTCGCTGCCCCAGACGACCAGGCAGTTGTCGAGCAAGCTGCCGTCGCCGTCGGGGATGGCCGCGAGCAGGTCGAGGAAATAGGCGAAGCGCTCGCTGTACCACGTGTAGATCTTGCTCAGATCGGCGCGCGCCGACGCGTTGGTGTCGGCCTCGTGCGACATCAGGTGATGCTCGAGGCTGGTCAAGCCGAGCCAGTCGTAGGTGTAACCGCCGTCGTTCTCGCCGACGCGGTACTGCATGCTGGCGACGTCGGTGAGGCCGCAGGCGAGCGAGCTCGCCATCAGCTCGATCATGCGATCGAAGACGACGGGCGTGTTGGCCGACGTGTTCGCGTCCACCGCGTCGCCGAGCGCCGGGCCTTCACACACGATCGGATCGGCCTGCAGGCGCTGCTCGATCTCGCGCACGGCCGTCAGGTGCGCGTCGAGCTTGGTCCGCTCGTTGCTGCCGAGCTTGCCGCTCAGCGCCTCGAGCTCGCCGGCGATGACGTCGAGTGAGCTCAGCCGCTCGGCGCGCTGCAGCTCGAGCTCTTCTTGCGTCTTGCCGATCTCCCCGATCAGGCGATCGAAGGCGTCCCAGGGGTTCGTCTCCGGCGCGAGCGGCGCCTCCGGCGCGCTGTAGATCATGCGCGTGCCCGGGTGATTGCCGCCCGAGCGCACGCCGAACTCGAGCGAGCTGTAAGGCGTGCTCGAACCGCGCGCCTGCAGGATGACCTGATCGACGCTCGGGGCGCTGTTCCAGCCGTGATAGAAGCCGCCCGAGCCGTCCGGGCGCTCGAACGTCATGTCGTCGTTCAACGCCGACGCGGTCCACAACAGCGGCGGTCCCTTGGTGTGGGGCGCGCCGACACCGACGTCGGGAATGCGGAGGCCGTCGAGCACGACCAGCTTGTCCTTGTGAGCCTCGAGCGGCGCGAGGATCGGGCTCAACGTGAAATCAGTGCCGGCGCCGCTGGGTTTCCAGTTGTCGTACACGGTGCCGTGCGGCGTGAACCACAAGATCAGCCGCAGGCGATTTTGCTCCTGACCCCGCGCCTGCTTGCCGCCGAGCAGCGGCAAGGCACCCAGGCTCGATGCCAGCCCGCCGAGCAGGGCGCGCCGTGCGAAACGCGGTTGACCTCGACCACGAAAGCTCATGGCGCCGCCTTTCGGTAACGGAACGCGTCCGAGGTGACCAGCGAGAGCAGGAGCGCGCGCACGTCGTAGTCGGTGGCGGAGAAATCCTGGCCCAGGCGCTGAACGCTGCAAGCGTCCTCGTCGCGCTCGATGCGGCCGAGCGCGAAACGGAACCACTGCTTGCTGACGCAGCTGCGCACCTCGGGGCTCGTGGCCAGCTTGTGGGCGAGCTCCACGGCGCCGTTGTACGGGCCGCTGCTGTCTCCGGCCTGCGTCAGGTCGCCGCTGGCATCGATGGCCGCGCCGTTCTCCTCGGTGCGGAAGCGACCGAGCGCGTCGTAGTTCTCGAAGCCGAGGCCGATCGGGTCGATCAGCTGGTGGCAGCCGGCGCACGCGGGATCCGCGCTGTGAGCGGAGAAGCGCTCGCGAGTGGTGGCGTTGGGATCGGGATCGGGCGGCGTGTTGTCGACGTTGGCCGGCGGATCCGGCAGCTCCGTGCAGAGCAGGTGCTTGCGTACGGCCACGCCCCGACGCACGGGAGACGTCTGATTGCCGTGGGCATGCGTCGCGAGGAAAGCCGCCTGCGTGAGCAGACCTGCGCGCTGGCTCGGATCGAGCATCACCGGCTCGGCCGGGTTCGCGGCGGGCGACGCGCCGTAGAGCGCCAGCAGGGGCCCCTCCGGAAACGAGTACGGAGCGGACAGCAGCGTCTCGAGTCGGCCGTCGCCCTGGCGGATCACATAGTCGGCGAAGCGCACCGTCTCGCCCCGCATGGCGGCGGCGAAGGCGCCGTCGAACTCCGGAAAGAGCGCGGCGTCCTTGTCGAGATCGAGGATGGCGTCGAGGCCCAGCCACTGCACGTGGAAGCTCGCGATGGCGTCACGAGCGCGGTCGTCGCCCAGCAGGCGCTCGGCCTGGGCGCGCAGACCCTCGGCGCTGGCGAGCTCTCCCGCCGCGGCTGCCGCGAACAGGTCGGCGTCGGGCATGGTCTGCCACAGCGCGTACGACAGGCGCGAAGCCAGCTGGTAGCCGTCGAGCGCCGCCACTCCGCTCTCGCCCACGGCCTGCGCCACGTCGAGGTGATAGAGAAAGTGCGGCGACTGCAGCATGGTGGCCACCACCCTGCGGATGCCGTCCGCGAACGACGTCGCGGCGTATTCGTCGAACAACGCGCCGTAGCGCTCGCTCTCGGTCGCATCGAGCGGACGGCGATAGACGCGCAGCCCGAACTCGCGAATGAAACGCTCGGCGCAGGCCGCCTCGTCTTCTCCCGCCTGACAGTCGGCGAAGCTCGGGGCGTCGGCGGTGGCGGCCGTGGCCAGATCTTCGGCCACGTCGACGAACTGCTCCACGGCCAGCCGATTCACCGGTGCGATCGCATTGCTGTAGAACGCCGCCACCTTCTCGTCGTGAGCGATGCGCAGGGAGGGCTTGTCAGTCGTCCCGAGGAGATCGCGCAGGGTGTTGTCGAATTGCTCGCGCGTGAGCCTGCGTAGCGGCGCCTCGGCGACGCTCGCCTGCGTGCAGTCGAGCAGCTGGCCGCCGCCGCCGGCGACACCGCTGCCGGCGCTCGCGCCCGTGCCAGCGCCAGGCCCGCCAGGCTGCGCGCCAGCGCCGTCAGCGCCACTGCTCGCGACCTCGCCGACGCAGCTCGCGAGACAAAGCGGCGCCGCGCACGCCCAGTATCGTGCCCACCGCAGGAACGGCAACCGTGCGGCGATCATGAGCCGCAGCATACAACCGGTTGAAACAGGAAGAAATATGAAATCGGTACCAGATGCCGGCACCGTTGCTTCAACTTTCCTGCCGCTCTGAAGGCTCCTACGCGCCGAGCAGCGCGCGTAACGTTCGTGCCAGCTGCTGTTCCGCCTTCTGCCGCCGCCCCGCGTTGGCCTTGATCACGTTGCGAATCAGAGTGCGCAAGTGTCCGCGATCAGCGCCCGGGTGCTCGCGCAAGAGCTCGTCCAGCGCATCGTTGCCGCCGCCGACCAGGCGCACCACCCATTCCATCTCGCGACCGCTGCGATCGTCCGCCACCCCGGTGGCGAGCAGCTGATCGAGGCGCGCTCGGATCAGCCACCACTCGACGTCCCGTAAGGCAATGCGGATCGTGCGGACCTGGCGGTTGAGCGCCGCCGGGCTCTTCATCTTCTTCCCGTCGAGCACGCTGTCGAGCACTGGATCTGGCAGCTCGAGCTGCTCCAGCCGCCGCTCGTTCAGCGCCACGAGATCGCGCGCCAGGCGCGCCAGCGCTTCTTCACGCGCGGCTTCGGCCCGGCGCACATCGGTGCGCGAGCGCCGCTCGCGGTCGTCGTCTTCTGACTGGCTCATCGAGCGGTTCTTCTAGCATTTCTCTACGGTGCGCACGCGGGCAGCGCGCTACTGCCCGCTTCGGTGGTGCTGTCGCCAAGCGGGATCCCGCTGTCGGTGACGGTGCCGCCGTATACGTCGGTGACCCTGAACGTGAACGGGCCGGGCCCCATGCCCGCGCCTTCGACGAAGTAGTTGTAGCTTTCGCGCGGCACCTCGACGAAAGCGCCGTCCTTCTCGTACTCGAAGCGTGCGATGGCGTGACGATGGTTCTGCACCTGCACGGCCGTCCACCACTGGTTGCTGCCGTCCTTGAAGTGATAGGAGAGCGCGCCGCTCACCGTGCAGGGCACGTAGCGCCAGGTGATGGGCACGCGCCCGAGCTCGAGCACGGCGATGCGCTGGAAGGCTTCGGGGCTGAGGTCGAGGTTACCCGACGGACATTCCGGGCACAGGTCGACGATGCGCACCGTGATCGTCCCGTCGGGGCCGCCGACCTCGGCGCAAGACCCGCACGCGGCCGAGCCGGCGTAATCCGGAGCGTTCATCGCAGCTACCATCAGGTCGTCGGGCGTCGGCTCGAACGAGCACGCACCGCCGCCGTCGGCGAAGTCGTAGTACGTGGCCTCGCCCTCGTGCTCGGTTTCGGCCGCGCAGGTCGCCGCGTGTCCCGTGCCTGGCACCGGCTCGTCCCCGTCTCTGGACGACGAACAAGCGACGACGAGCAAAGCCAGGAAGAGCGCTGGCAACTGGCGCATCACCCGATCATGCCACAGGTCTTTGCGAGCTGGCTCCGCTACTGCCGAGCGACGCTGCTGCGCCAGAACGGAAAGGCCTCGACCAGGTAGATCTCCTTCGCGCCGTGCCCGAGCGGATGTTTGCGGACCAGCACGGGCCAGCGTGCGGCGCGGAGCAGCGCGGCGAGCGCCTCGGCGGCTGGACCCACCGTGTCGTGCGTGCCGTAGCCGATGTAGAACGGCCTGGGCTCGAGCTTTGCCGGATCGGCGCCGAAGGCGCGAGCGCCGCCTGACATGGCGCCGAAGCCATCCGCCTGGATGTCGCCGTGGAG
>DATLIL010000432.1:0-5323 GCA_035539475.1 Polyangiaceae bacterium | reverse complement strand
GCTCGTCCTCGTCTTCGGGGGGCTCGGGAATCAGGCCGAATGAGACACCGTAGCGCTCGATTTCGAACGGGGCGATCTCGATCGCTTCGAACGTGACTGCGCCGAGCTCCTCGAATCGGCGAACGGATGCGCGCCGGGGGGCCCTCGGTCATCGGCCAAAGACTACCTCCGTTCGAACGCGGGCAGACCAGGCATCGTACACAGCCCACGCTTCAAGCGCGACAGGCGGCGCCGTTACGGTGTGTTCCCAGCAACCAGGAAACAAAGCAATACATCGGCAAGCCGCTCAATCCGGGCCCTTCGTAGAGTGCCGTTGGGATTGCGCGAAGCCCGCGTCAGCGGGCTGAGCCGGATCCACCTGCGGGTCTTGGCACCAGCAGATCACGATCCGCGAATGAAGGGCGGGTCACAACAGACTGAGCGAACAGGCGCGGCTTTCTATCAAACACCCGGAAGGCCAAGCGCTCTGCGAGGGCACTCCGCAAAACAAAATAGCGAGGCGCGCGCAGCGCGCCGAGCAGCAAGCCGCTAGTTCACCACGGCACTGAAAGCGTTGATCGCGAACGGGCTGGCGCTCTGCCAGATCTCGAAGCCGAACTGGATCGAGAGCAGATTCCAGGTGTCTTCTGCCTGGCCGCGAGTGACGGCGTCGGCGAGAAAGGGGGCGAGATCGCCGCTGAAGGTGTTGCCACCGCCCTGGCGCACGTAGGCGAGGTACTGCCAGTCTTCGATCGAGCCGGACCAGACGTCCCAGGTGGCGTTGCCGATGCTGACGTTACCGACGGGGCCGCCGAGCGGCTGGGCCTCACGACTGTTGAGCCAGATCATGATCTCGAGGCCGCCGCCCGGCGTGGCGGGATTGGTGTCGGGGTGAACCCAGAGATCGAAGGCCGTGTTGAAGCGACCTCCGCTCGACGGGACGGTGACGTCGGCGGTGACGGTGGAAGTGAGACCGGCGATGGCCTTGGGCATCCCGCTGTCGGGTGTCCACAAGCCCCAGTGCCAGCCCTTCACGATCGACGGGTACGCCGCGGGCTCGCCCGAACCGACGTTGTGATTGGCGGAGTCGACGATGAGGGCGGCCTGACCGCCACCGGCCTTGGCCGTCACACACTGCTCGCCACCGGCCTCGTTCCAGACGTTGTTGCGGAAGAGGTAGCCACTGCCGGAAGTCTCCTCGAGGTCCTCGCACATCTGCTTGAGCGTGGTGAGGCCAGCGCCGGAGCCATCGTGCGCCACGAGGCTCGTCAGGCAGAGATCGAAGGCGCCGGCTTGCACCGCGCCGACCACCTGGATCTGAAGGTCGTACTGGCTGCCGGTCGCGCAGTCCGGCGCCGGCATCCAGTTCGGGCACTGGGCGTCTTCGAAGCAGATCGTGCCGCTCCAGCCGTCCGAGATCGGATCGAGCTCGACGAACGGCGCGACCTTGCCCGTCATGTCGGCGTCTTGCGTGTAGCTGATGCGTAGCAGGTTGCCGCCGCTGCTGCCGGCCAGGCCGATGTCGAAGCATTTCACCGGCCCGGCGTAAGCGGACTTCACGCTGCTCGGGCCTCCGCTCGAGTTGAGCTCGAGACCAAGGCCGCAGCCCCAGGCCGCATAGGTAGCGTCCACCGTCGTGGCGCCGGCGATGCAGCAGCCGCTGGCCCCGCACGGGCTCTCCACCTGGGGGCAGGAGCTGCCGTCGCCGAACATGTAGAAGGAACCCTGCAAACCTTGTGGGTTGTCGTCGGCGCTCGCCGGATCACAACCGACCCAGCCGCCGTGCGTGATGAGGTTGGGATCGACAGGACACGCCGTAGTACCGCCCACGGCTTCGGTTCCGCCGCCCGCCGCCGACGCGCCCCCACCTCCTGTCGCTTGACCTCCGGCCGCAACACCGCCGCCGCCGAAGTTGGTGCTGCCGGCCTGCGGTTGGTTGCTGGTCGAGCCCCCGCCGGCGGACGGAGCCGAGTCGCGGCCCTTGCTCGAGCAGGCGACGACAGCGGCGGCGACGAGGACGTGACAGACGATCCAGACAGAGCGATACGCGCGCGACATCGAGTCGCAAGCTAGCTCACGAAATCGCTGTAAAACGCCTTTCCAAAGCGGTTTTCTGCCGCGTTCTTCTGCGCCGGCTGCTGGATTCGACCAGAACTGGAACCGGTTCCTTATTTGGACTGGCGCGGGCGCGCTGAACGCTCGAGTGTCCCTGCGATCTCCTAGCTGGCTTCAGCTCGGCCGGCCAACGCGCGCCTCGTCAGGAACGCGTAGAGAGCAATGGCAAGCTCCATGTAGCCGTGGAAGGTGGAGAGCGAGGTGTAGCTCTGGCGCGTCTGCTCCGGGGCAAAGAGCAGTCCGCCGGCGGTGACCAGCGTCAACAGCCCGATCACGGCGATGGCGGCGAACCCGAGGTCGGAGCGCAACCCGGCAACGGTCTGAGCGAAGGACGTGGTGCGGTTGCCGGGCAGCTGCTCGGCGGGGATCACGTGCAGCCAGATGGCGTAGTGCACGGACTGCAGGAAAGCGAAGGAGGTGATCACGCCGACGCCGGCGCCGCTCACGCTCGGCAGCGCGAAGAGCTCAACGGCGGAGAGCTCGCCGAGCCCGAGCGAGCTCTGGCCGAAGGCTAGCCAGCGATCGCCACCGAGGAGAAGCAGTAGAGCGCCCAGAGTGATCGTGCCTAGCGGCCAGAATGCGCTCTTTCGCGCGCCCTTGAACATGAACAGCCAGAGGCCGATGGCCACCAGGTTGTGCGCGTAACCGAAGACGAGGCGCGTCACGTCGGGATCGGTCAATCCCAGGACGGCCACGACGGCGAGTGCCAGCACAGCCAGGCCACGTTCGAGCACTGGCGCCTGTCGCGCGGCGGCGACCATGGCACCGCACCAGACGAGGGCAGCGCTCACTTCCCACGCGCCCAGAGACCGGTGGGTGAAGAGCTCGAGCGCGCGGAAACCGAGGATGACGAGCGAGCCGACCAGCGTCAGCCACAGCACCACGGCGGGCCAGCGCGGCCGCACGATGAGGTAGCGGTAGTCGGCTGCGAGATGGGGCACCCCGAGCAACAGGGGCGCGACGATCAGCGAGAACGTCGGTACGAGCGCAGCGAGAGCGAAAGCCAACAACGAGCTCAGCACCACCAGCAACGCGACGCGGCGATCCTTGCGCGCGACGATCTGGCGCGTGCCCGGAACGCGCAGCAGGTACCCGTAGGTACGGCCGCGGACGCGGTCGAGGGTGGCCACGAGCTGCAAGGCCTTCCGGCAGTAACACCACCGCGCGGCTGTGATAAGGGTGGTCGGCCCGTCGCCCCATGGTTGCCTTGAAATATTCCGCTTTTGGCATAGCTGTCTCGATGTTGCTCGGATGCGGAGGATCGCCAGAGCCGCGTTCGCAGGCTGCCGCGGCGGAGAAAGAGCTGCCGGAGCTCGAGCCGCACCGAGTGGTGACGGCGATGCGCTTCAACGAAGCCGAGATCAGGAAGTGCTTCTTCCGTGCCCCGAGCGACGGTGGCTTCGTCCGCATCGGCTTCGAGGTCGATCGCCTGGGCGAGGTCCACGGCGCGAGTGTGCGCGACTCGAGCATCGAGAACGACGGCGTCCAGAGCTGCCTGGTCGAACGAGTCACGGCGCTGCGCTTCGGCGAGCTCTCGCAAGCCGGTAAGGCAGAGTGGACCTACGTGTACCGTCTCGCCGAGCCGCCCACCAAAGAAGAAGACGAGGCGCGCGCCAAGAAGAAGGCCAAGCGCAAGAAGAAGAAGGTCGAGGAAGAGGTCGAGGAGGTCGAGGCCGGCGCCGCGATCGATTCCGGTTCCGAGGGCACGATCGACCTCGACCGCGTCGACCAGATCGTCCAGACCGGCTATCAGCTCTACGCCCGCTGCTACCGTGAAGGCTTCGAGCGCAAGAACGATCTGGAAGGCACCGTGCGTTTCCGTTTCGTGATCGGGGAAGACGGTCGGATGGACGAGGTGCTCGACGGCGAGAGCAACCTGTCCGACCGGCGGGTGCTCGACTGCATCGCCGAGACCTTCTACGCCCTGCGTTTTCCAGCCCCGGGCAACAAGGTCAGGGTTTTGTATCGGCTCCAGCTGAATTGAGTGCCATCCTGGGCCCCTTTTTGGGGATCAACCGGCCCCGGAGCGGACAATCCCTGCAGTACGGCGAGCTGCCGTCTCAACCTGGACTCCCTGGCATTCATGACTCTTCACGTGGGTAAGACACCGGTGACGCGCGCGGCTGACAGTGTGAAGGGAGAGCTCGTCGACTACGACGGCGAGCGCTTCTATCGCATCGAAAACGCGCAGGCGATGAAGCCGTTCTTCATGAGCGTGGTCAGCGACTCCGACCACTGGCTCTTCGCCGCCAGTAACGGTGGGCTGACGGCCGGACGCAAGAACCCCAAGCTCGCGCTCTTCCCCTACCTGACCGAGGACAAGATCGTCGACAGCGCCGGGATCAGTGGACCGTACACGGCCCTGATCGCCACGCGCGGCACCAGCCAGCTCTGGCATCCGTTCCGCGAGGCGGAGCTCCTCCTCTACGGCGTCACGCGCAGCCTGTACAAGAGCGTGCTCGGCAACCGGCTCGTCTTCGAGGAGAAGAACGAGGAGCTCGGGTTGTGCTTCCGCTACGAGTGGAAGACCAGCCAGCGCTTCGGCTTCGTGCGCGAGTGCACGCTGATCAACACCGGCTCGAGCAGCGTGCGGGTGCGGCTGCTCGACGGCCTGCTCAACCTGATGCCGGCCGACGTCGAAGAGGCGCTGGCGCTCGGCTTCAGCTGCCTGCTCGACGCCTACAAGCAGAACGAGATCGTCGCCGAGAGCTCGCTCGCGGTGTACGCACTGGCAGCGCAGGTCGTCGATCGCGCCGAACCGCGGGAGTCGCTCCACGCCAGTAGCGTCTTCAGCCTCGGCCTCGACGGCGCGAGCGTGCTGCTCTCGGCCGAACAGAGCGCTCGTTTCGACCGCGGTCTCGCGCTCGAGGCGGAGAACGACATGCGCGGCCGGCGTGGCGCCTACCTGCTCGATGCCGAGCTCGAGCTGGCCGCCGGCGCCGAGCAGCGCTGGACGCTGGTGGCCGACGTGCAGCAGTCACAGGAGCAGGTGAGCACGCTGCTCGACCTGCTCTCGCGCCCGGCCGAGCTCCGCGCCGAGCTCGACGACGACGTACGCGCTGGTACCGAGAACCTGCGTCGTATCCTGGCCTCCACCGACGGCCTGCAGACGACAGGTGACGAGCTGGCCTCTGCGCATCACGTCGCGAACGTGCTGTTCAACGACATGCGCGGCGGCGTCTACGCCTACGGCTACGAGATCCCGGGCGCGGATTTCGCGAGCTTCGTC
>DATLIL010000431.1:0-7192 GCA_035539475.1 Polyangiaceae bacterium | reverse complement strand
ACTTTTCGAAGGACGACAGCTCGGCGCAGCGCTGTGTGCGCTTGCACGCGACGCAGCCCGCAGCGGAAATGCGGAGGCACTGCGAGTGGCGCTCGGGGAGCGGACCGCTGCTCTCGCTCCTGGGCAAAGTGCGAAGTTGCTCAAGAGCCACCGGGGCGCCTGGGCCCCGCTGGTCCACGCGCTGGCCCGTGGCGCGGAGCCCTCGGCGACGCTGCGCGCCCTGGCCTCGACGCTCTCGTTTTCGAAGCGCGCGTCGCGCGACTTCATCGAAGCGGCATTGCTGCTGGCTGGCCCTCGAGCGGATCTGTTGCTCGGTCGCGCGCTGAGCCGGCTCGAGTTCGGCGACTTGCGCGGCGCGCTGGCCGACGCCGAAACGGTAGGCGACGACGACGCCCTTGCCAGCAGCTTCGTGCGTGATTTCGCGGGCGTGCTCTTCGAGCCCTTCCGCTTCACACCGGGCGAGCTCGACTTGCCGCCAGACGTCTTCGAAGACCTGCCGGACCGTCCCGAACAGCCTCTTTCCGCCGTGAACGTGGCGATCGCGAAATCCGCGCTGCGCCTGGGAGAGCTCCGCGCGGCCCTGCAGCGACTGTACGTGGCCAGCAACTTCGACGCCGCCGCTCTGCCTCCCGACCTGTCGCACCTGACCGAGGGACTGACGGTCGAGCTCGGGCAGTGGCAGTTCGAGATCGAGGAAGAGGGCAAGACGGTGCCGATCACGGTCGATGAACGGCTCACGCTCGACACGCAGTCCGCCGTCGCCCTGCTCAGCCGAGCACGCGTGGAATGGACGGCGCTGTGCTTTCTGTGCTGGGGCGCGGGCATGACGGAGATTGGTCAGCCGCAAGCCATCAACGCTCCAGCCAGTTTCAATCAGGCTCTCGGCCAGGCCGCCCAGCGTTACTGGCGCTGTCAGGACCAGATGCAGACTTCGGGTTTGCGCGCTCGGCGTCAGGGCGTGCCCGGTTTCCAGTGGCGCCAGTTCGAAATCAGCGCGCTGTCGGGCCCGATCCTGCAGCTGGCGATGAACGAATACCTCGAGCAGCGCGCCATTCTTTTCTGGCTGGCCGACCCCGAATGCCAATCGCCCTGGCAGGACGATCTCCGCCCCGTGTGAGCGCGCCAGTTGCGCCCGGCGGCTGAAGGCCCAAGGATTCTTCCATGAAGGTCATCTTGACGGGCGCGACCGGTATGGTCGGTGAGGGCGTCCTGCTCGAGTGTCTCGACAACTCCGAGGTCGAGCGGGTGCTCTCGCTCTCGCGGCGCCCCTCGGGCCGGCAGCACGAAAAGCTGAAGGAGCTCCTGGTGCCCGACTTTCGCGAGCTCGCGGCGTTGGAGGCCCAGCTCGCCGGCTACGACGCCTGTTTCTACTGCGCCGGCATCAGCTCGGACGGAATGAAGGAGGCCGATTACAGTGTGGTCACCTACGACACGCCGCTGGCGCTGGCCTCGACGCTCGCCCGCCTGAATCCGGGCATGACCTTCGTGCACGTCTCGGGCGCCCACACTGACGGTACGGAGCAAGGCAAGGTGATGTGGGCGCGCATCAAAGGCAAAGCCGAGAACGCGCTGATGCGCTTGCCCTTCAAGGCCGTGTACAACTTCCGTCCCTCGCTGATGAAGCCGACGCCGGGACAGAAGCGAGTCAAGGGCGGCTACACGCTGGTCAGCGTCCTCTATCCGCTGCTCAATCTCGTGTTCCCGGGCATGCCGCTCAGTGACGTGGCGCGCGCGATGATCAACGCCGTCCGCTTCGGCTTTTCGAAGCAGGTGCTCGAGGTACCGGACATGCGCGAGCTCGCCGCGCTCCGAGCCTAGGGCCGCGCGAAGTCGGGGATACGGAAGCGTTTGCGGTAGGCGCCCGGCGCCATGCCCGTCGTGCGCTTGAACAGGCGACGGAAGAAGGCGGGGTCCTCGTAGCCGACGCGCCAGCTGATCTCGTCGACCGGAGCGTCGGTGCGCTCGAGGCGGCGCTTGGCGTCCTCGATGCGCAGGCGCTGGACGTAGGCGATCGGTGCCAGGCCCGTGGCGCCGACGAAGCGGCGCTTGAAGGTGCGCTCGGCCAGCTTCGAGCGCTTGATCACCTCTTCTACCGGATGCGCGACCCCGAAGTTCTTGCTCAGCCATTGCTGGGCGCTCAGGATCTCGCCGTCGCCGTGATCGTTCTTGCCCTCGAACACGATGTACGGCGTGAGACCGTCCAGGTGCCACTGCAGAGCCAGAGTGCGCGCTACTTCTTGCGCGGTGGTGGCGCCGGCGTGGCGCGCCGTGAGGTAGAGCACGAGGTCGTGCCAGGTCGTCGAGGCGCCGGAGCTCACGAGCTCCTCGTGGCGACCGGAGACCACCAGCACGCGCTCGGGGTGGATCGTGATGGCCGGGTAGAGCTCCGCGAACACGCGCGCGTAACCGAAGTGTACGGTGGCGTCCTTGCCGTCGAAGAGCCCCGTTTCAGCCAGAAGAAAGATGCCTGAACAGGCCGAGCACAGGATCGCGCCCTGCTCGTGCATGCGCTTCAGCCAGCTGACGATGCGCGGGTAGCGACCCTTGCGCCAGCCTTCGGACTTGAGCAACACCGACGGCACGATCACGATGTCGCTCGCGTCGACCTTGTCGATCGTGCGCTGCACCTCGAACGGCACGCCACTGGCGAGGCGCAATGCGCCCGTGGCTTCGCCGACGATCTCGCTGCGAAATGGTGAGCGCGCCCTGGGGCTCGTCAGGTTCGTCAGCGCCGCGGCGTTCATCGCGTCGAAGATGCCCGCCAGCGTGGAGACGATCGCGTCAGGGATGGCCACCAGACTGACGTGCAGGGGGGCCGAGCCGGCGGAGGTGGGTTGGCGGGCCATGACGTGCTTTCAGGGCAAACCCTAGCGCATCTCGCGTGGCACGAACGGACCGATTCAGGGCGATGCCGACTCTGCCGGGCGGGGCCGGAGATGTCCATGATTGCCCTATCTCACCGAGGCGGGTGAGCACGAGAAAAGGAAAGCAGAACCATGGACACCCCCGTGATCGATCAATCCAAGCTCCAGTCCTTCGTCATGCGCGCCCTGGGCGATCTGACCGCCGGCTACACCGGGCTCTTGGTCAGCGTCGGCGAGAAGCTCGGCCTGTACCAGGCCCTGGCCGGGGCCGGCCCGTTGAGCTCGCGGGAGCTCGCCGCGCGGACGAAATGCGCGGAGCGCTACGTGCGCGAGTGGCTGAACGCTCAGGCTGCCGGCGGCTACGTCGACTATCACGCCGCCAGCGACACCTACGAGCTCTCGCGCGAGCAGGCGATGGTGCTCGCCGACGAGGAAAGCCCCTACTACATCCCGCACGCCTGGAACGTCCCCGCGGCGCTCTGGTTCGACGAAGAAAAGACACTCGAAGCCTTCCGCACGGGGCGCGGCGTGGCCTGGGGTGATCACGACCGGCGGCTCGCGTGCGGCGTCGCGGCCTTCTACCGCAACGGCTACAAGGCGAGCCTGGTGCCCGAGTGGCTGCCGGCGCTCGATGGTGTCGTGGAGCGGCTCCAGGCCGGCATCGCCGTGGCCGATGTCGGCTGCGGGCACGGGCACTCGACCCTGCTCATGGCCCAGGCCTTCCCGAACTCGAGCTTCCACGGTTTCGACACACATCGTGCGTCGATCGAGGAGGCACGGCGTCACGCAGCCGACGCGGGCGTCCAGCAGCGCGTGATCTTCGAGGTTGGCAGCGCCGTGCAGGTAACGGACCGCGAGTATGGGCTGATCTGCTTCTTCGACACGCTGCACGATCTGGGTGATCCGGTGGCGGCCGCGCGTCATGCCGCCAGGGTGCTGGCGCCGGGAGGCACGGTGCTCCTGGTCGAGCCCTTCGCGAACGATCGCCTCGAAGACAACCTCTCGCCGGTGGCGCAGCTCTACTACACGGGCTCGACGTTGATCTGCTGCGGACACGCGATCTCGGAAGGTGGCAAGCTCGTGCTCGGCGCGCAGGCAGGCGAGGCGCGTCTGGCGGACGTCTTCCGCAAGGCTGGCTTTTCGCACTTCAGGCGCGCCGCGGAGACGCCCTTCAACCTGATCTTCGAGGTGCGACGCTGAATCAGCCCGGCCAGCCGCCTTCGACGAGCGCTGCGAGCCTCGCCAGCGACTCGCGCCAGCCAGTCTCGTTGTCGGCGGCGGCCAACCCGGGCGGGAGCCCCTCGTGCACACCGAGCACCTCGGTCCCACCGTCGGCATCGCTGAGCGTCGTCGTGATCGTCATCTCGCCGCGGAGCGCCGGGTCGCTGGTCTCGAACTCGAGCGCTTCGACGACCTGCTCGTCGGGCACGAGTTTGACGAAATGGCCGTGGTACGTGTCGGTGTGTGCGCTCGTCTTGCCCGTTCCGGTCGGCGCATCGTAGGTGAGGGACACGCGGAAGCGACCGCCCTCGCGGGCGTCGAACTCGTGCACCTGGCTCGTCATGCCGCTCGGTATACGCCACTTCGCGACCGCGACGGGATCGAGGAGCGCGCGATAGACGGCCGCTCGCGGCGCGTTCACGTGACGGCTGACACGGGTCGAGCTCATGGACCTAACGGCGGCGGTAGCCGTACAGCCAGCGAGACTCGCCGCGCCCGAGGTTACGAACCGTGTGCGTCGCGCGCGCGGGGATGAGGACTTCTTCTCCAGCCGCAGGACGCTGCGCCTGGCCATCGATTTCGAACTCGACGCTGCCCTCGACGACCATGACGAGCTCGTCGACTTCATGCACGAAATCGGCCCAGACCTGACCCGGAGGATCGACCCAGAGCATGCAGGAAAATCCGCGCTCGCTCCAGCTCCTCGCGATCGCGTCGCGATCCGGCAACGTCATGCGGCGCAGCCTAGCGCGGATCGGCCTCGTCGGGGATTGGCGTTCGCGCTGCGCCGGCGCTGGCCGAGCCCCAGACACGCTCGAAGCGGGCAGCGAAGGCCGCGCGTGCGCCGGGGAGCTTGGCGCGCAGGATTTCCGGCAGCATCTCGTACGCTCGCTCGAGCACGTCCGGCGCGACGCCATGCATGGCCCAGGAGAAGCCCTGCGCGTACATCTCGGCGGCCTCGTCGTTCGGAGGTGGCGGGAACTCCTTGGCGCCGCGGAGGAAGGGGACGAGCTCGGCCTCTTCGATGGCGAGGTGAGGGTACAGGAGCTCCTCGAGCTCGCGCACGACCGCCGCTGCCGCGTCCGGCGTGGACAGATCGGCGAAGGCGCGATCGCCGCGCTCGAGCAGCGGGTCGATGCGGCGATGATCGGCCCCGAGCTTTTCGATCGTCGCACGCGCTGACTCGTGGGAGCCGGCCAGGCTGGGGAACAAGCCGTTGTCCTCCGCCTCGTGGTGCCCGTGCAGCGTGGCGCGGTACCTTTGCCATTCCTCGCTCACGGCCTCCGCCCTCGACCTGTCGCCGGCGGCGATACGGGTCAGCGCCCTGGCGAAGCGGCCGAGATCGCGGCGCAGGCCGTGGTGGGACATCATGATCGCGGTGGCCATGGAGGCGGTGCCGTCGTCGTTCAGGAGCTGGGGGGCGTTGGGCATGGGTCTCGTTTTCCTTAAACTAAATGGTTTCGCCGGGTTAGCGCTTGTCGCCATGGGCTTCGTTCCTGCTTCTGTCCAAGCGACGATCGGAGCGACCTCGGATCGACAACGACCCCGAAGATTTTTTTCGAATGACCGGCCGGCTCAGCCGCGTATCCCGGCCGCGACCACCCGCGCCCAATCGAGGTCGGCCGCGTCGTCGAGGACGAACGAGAACAGCGCGAAGCGGTGCGGGCGCGCGATCTCGACCGTGAGCATGGTGTCGCCTGCATCGGTCGTTCCGAGGGAAGCGCGCTGCGCGTAGTCCTCGGGAAACGGGGGCAGCTCGACGGGCGTGCCGTTCGGCTTTTTCGTCGGCAGTGTCTCGGCCGCGCTGCGCGTGGGGCTCTCCGGATCGCCGACGGTGAACGAGCTCATCCAGATGGTGCGACCGGGCATGAAGCCGCACCAGGTGCCCTCGTCATCGAAGCTCGACGCCATCTCGCCCGGAATACGCACGGACCAGCCGTCGGTCAGCGTGACGCACACGGGCCGCCTGCGGTAACCGATCTTCGGGGCCATGCCCGCGGCGCGCTCGCGGATCGATGCCGCCAGGCCATCATCGCGAGCGAGGAAACCCAGGATGGCGCTCCACTCGGGCCACGGCAGGAGCAGCGTCGGATCGAGCTCGTGGGCGCGGCGAAGGTCGCGGTCGACTTTGTCGAGCAGCTCGCGCTCGTCGTCGTCCACCGGAGTGCGCCAGCGCACTTCCGTCCACATCCTCACCAGGGCGCGTCCCGCTGCGTGTTCGGCACCGAGGCCCGGCGACCACCACGGAAAGATGTCCCGGCCGGTGTGCGGATCGAGCTGGACCGCCTCGAGCCAGTCGGAGCTGCGCGGCCCGAGCGGCGTGGCCATCGCTCCGTCGAACTCGAAGGACGAGTCGGTGCTCATCGAGATGATGAATCCGCTGGAGCCTTCGGCGACGCCCTCGGCCACGACACCGGCGAGCCCGAGGAGCCACGCCAGCATCTCGTCCTCGAGCGCGTCGCGACTCCCCGTGGAGAAGTATCCCGTCTCGTCGCCGTCGTCCTCGCCGGGCAGCGGACCAAAGGTCGCTCCGAGCTCGGCGGCAAGCTCACGCAGCATTTCGCAGACGTAGGCGTGGTAGCCGGGACCGACGGTGGACGTCTTTGCGCTGACCGTCAGCTGACGGCCGTCGAACGCGAACTCGATGTCCTCCGCCGCCGGATGAAGACTCACTGCGAGCAGGCCGTCAGCCCTGCCCAGCGCCTCCAGCACGTCTTGGTGACGCGCTCGCACATGGTGCTCCACGACGTCCAGCGGGTTCGAAACCCGTGGAGTCGCCGCGAGGTAGAGTCCGAGCCCCATGGCGCGACTCTAGGCCCCGTGCTCGATATTCACGCGGTTTTCAGCCACCATACAGGTCTTGCCCATGAACTCGTCGGCGACCCTAACACGCGCTGCCGCGCACGTGATCGCAGCGGCGGGTCGAGCCCACGGATCACCCTAATGAAAACCGCATGCCGCATGCTCGTCCTGTTGTCTCTCGCTTGCGCTCCGACTCCCGAGCGTGTGGCTGACGATGGGCCGGGCGGCGCAGGTGGTACCTCCGGAGCGCCCGGCGGCGTGGCGGGCAACGCGGGCACAGGCGGTGGCGGGGCGCCGGCGGGTGG
>DATLIL010000430.1:0-4014 GCA_035539475.1 Polyangiaceae bacterium | reverse complement strand
CAGTCGGTAGAGCAGGCGGCTGTTAACCGCCGGGTCCCAGGTTCGAGTCCTGGCTTCGGAGCTCAGAGCCCGCCAAAGTGCGGGCTCTTTTTTTTGGCGCCCATGAGCAGAGAGCAGCCCAACAATCCGCTTCACGGCATCACGCTCGAGGCCATGCTGACGGAGCTCGTCGCTCGCCACGGCTTCGTCGGCCTCGCATCCCGCATCGACGTCCGCTGCTTCAGCGTCGATCCGAGCGTCTCGTCGAGCCTCAAATTCTTGCGGCGGACCGAGTGGGCCCGCAAGAAAGTGGAGCTGCTCTACCTCGCTGGGCAGAAGAATGCCAAAGGCTGAGACGGCTATCTCGCGGCCATTCAGCTGAACTTGCCCCAGTCACGCGGAACACGCCATGCGTTCGGCTTGAACGCCCAGGTGATGAAGTCCTCCGGCTCGAAGGTCTCGGGAAGGACCGTGAGCTCGACGATATCACTGGGCAGAACGGCCACGTTGAAAGGCTTGTGTTTGGCGCCCAGGTCCCACAGCTGATACCGATCGGCGCCGTCGACTGAGCCACGCAGCGGTCCGAAATCGAGCGGCGCACAGATCCGCACGCGCTCCCGTCCCTGCTTGCGGTCGAAGTATCTCAAAGACACTCGTTGCTTTCGGGCTATCGCGTCGATGAAAGCCTGGTGAGCGGCGTGCATGTCCTTCTTTACCCAATTCGCCGCCCGAGCTGTCCCCAAAATCATCCGCTCGCACCCCGCAGTGAACCTGCTTGTCGCGATGACGCTCTTGCACTAGCTTAGCGCCCGGAAGGTGGTGGTGATGCACAAGGCTTGGATGCAGGGTGGTCTTTTGGCATGTCTTCTGTTGTCGGGCTGCGGTTCGGAAACAGGACCGGGGTCGAAGGGCGGGGACGGTGAAAATGTAGGCACCGCGCGGCTGCAACTCACGGCCGAGGGTGGCTACGGATCGCTGTTCAAGCTGGGCCCTGCAACGTTCACGATCGAGGGTAACGCTTACGAAGGCGGCGAGCTGGATCCGCCGCTGGTCATCGAGGCCGATGGCGAGGAGGAGGTGCTCGTGGTGCCGATGCAAGCTGGCTACTACAGCGTCCGCCTCGAGCCAGATTGGGTCCTCAGCCGGAGTTTCGATGGCTCGCCATTCGAAGCCATCGACGCCACGGTCGTCGGTGACAATCCGATCAGCTTCTCGATCGGTGATTTGCAGAATACCGACGTGACATTCAGCTTTGCGGTGGGCAAGAGCCAGCTTTCGCTGGGCATCGCGGTGAGCGAGGGTAGTGCCCCGCCGCCACCGGGCTTCGTTCCCGAAGGCTACGACGGCGTTGTTCGTCCCATTCCAAACGACGGCCGCTGGGAGCTCATCTGGGCCACGGGTGGCGGAGCCTGCTGTTTCGACAGCGTCGCCGACGCAGAAGCGTCCTACCCGGGATACGCACTCTACGTGCGCGAGTGAAGTGATCGTCGCTCGTCGCGACTAGCAGGGGGCTGGGCGTCCGTTAAGCTCCGCCCGATTCGCTGTGCAGCGCTGAGCGCAACCCGGCGAGGTGACTGCGGACCGCGGCGCGGGTCAGCGCGATGGCGTGGCCGAGGTCCGAGCCTGAATCGAGCTCGCGTTCGACAATCAGGCTGGCGACGCCGACAGCCTGTGCCCACAGGATGGCGAAGCGGAGCTCTCCGGTCGTGGACGAGCAATCCTCGCCAAAGGCGGCAGCGACGGCCCTTTGAATGCGCGTCTTGCAGGAGCGGCCCGGCCCGAACACCTCGGGATAACTCGACAGATCGAGGCTCCGTACGTGGCTGCCGAAGATGAACCGAAAGGCACCGGGACGCTCGATCGCGAAGCGCACGTACGTGACCGTGAGCTCTTCGAGCGTGGCGGCCGCCGACTCGGCCGGCGCCGCTTCGGCCGTCGCAAGCTCCTGGTCCAGCTCCGCAAACGCAGCTCCGGCTGCAGCGGCGATGAGGTCGGTCTTGTTGGCGAAGTGATGGTGCAGTGCGGGCGGGCTGACCCCGAGTTCGTTGGCGAGGTCGCGAAGTGACAGTGCCTCGAGTCCGCGCTCGGCGACCGACTTCGTGGCGGCGCCGATCGCCGCAGCGCGAAGGTCGCCGTGGTGGTAGCGCTTCGAGCTCTTGCGAACCCGCGCCTTGCCTGCCTTCGCCAGAGGCATCGCCGCTCAGTCCAGAAAGGCGTTCAGGCGCCCGGCGATGCGCTCCGGATCGTCCATCCATGGGATGTGGCCCATGCCCGCGAAGTGCTCGATGCAGGCGCCCGGTGTCAGCGCCGCGAGCGCGCGCCCGGTCTCGGCTCCGCCGAACGGATCGTCGTTGCCCCAGAGGTACAGCAGCCGCGACTGGATGCGCGAAAGCTCGGCGTCCGTGATCCCGCGCCCCGAGCGGTAACCGAGCGGATTCACCAGGGCCCGAACCTCTCGCGCAAGGTGCTCCACGGTGTCCGTGTGGCGCAGTAGGGCCGAGTACCAGGGGAACCAGGCAGGATGCATGCGCCCGCTGTCGATCGCCGGCCCGTGGCCGATTTCGCGAAACATATCCATGGCCCCGGCCACATCGGGGCGCGGTGCAAGCCGTGCTGCGAACGGGACGAGCGGCAGCAAGCACAGCAGCCGGAAGATGGACGGCATGGGGACGCTGAGTGGTCCGGCAGGCCCGCTCATCTGCACCAGCTTGCGCACACGGCCAGGCGCGTCGAGGGCGAGGTAGTAAGCGTACAGTCCGCCGAACGAGCTCCCCACGACGTCGACCTGTTCGAGGCCGAGCGCGTCGAGCACCGCCTCGAGCATCGCCACCACCTGCGGGCGGTAGTCTCGCCAGGTGGCGGGCGCGCTGAGCCCAGCGCCAGGTCGCTCGAGTAGCAGCGCTCGGCGGCCGAGCGACGCAACCAGAGGAAGCCAGGTCGGGCTCGCGTTGGGGGAACCGTGCACGAAGAGGACCGGCGGTCCCTGGCCAACAGCCAGTAGCCGCAGACGAGCACTCGGCGTGTCGACCCAGATCTCCTCCGGCGAGACATCCAGGGCCGCGAACAGCGCCTTTTCGGCCTCGCGGTAGCGGGCCTCATCCACCCGCGACATGGCTCGCAAACCTCCGAATAGGGCCGTTCTGACGCATTATGGCCAATCTTAATGCAATTAAGATTGGCTGTCTACGGTCGATCTCGCCCGAGCTCCGCCTTCCCGGTCGGCGGCAGCTCAGAAGAGGTACTGAGCGCGCAGCACCGTTCCGACTTGGGCGTCGTCCTGGCGGTGCACGAAGGGCGCGAAGACGAACGGCTCGGAGTCGCCGCCGTTGGTGCATTTCTCGAACGGCACCCAGTAGGTTTCGGCGTGGAGCGCCAGGGCCCATTGCTCGCGCTGCCCGAGCCGCACTGCGGGGCCGAGGCTCGCCCCGAAGCCCAGGTCCGTGTCGCTGCTGCTCCCGCACTGCGTGGAGCTGAGCGTGGTGTGCGCCATTCCGAAGGACCCACCGGCTTCGAGCGACCAGCCCGGACTCAGCAGCAGACCGAACGTCGCTCGCGGCCAGAGCGCGAACGCCTCGAGCTCGTCGGTGTTGGCATCGGCGCCGCCGTCACCATCGAAGGCGAGTGACTTGCTTTGCTGGTTGCGGGTGTAAGCGAGCGTGATGCCGGGGTCGAAGTACCAGCTCTGCCCGAGCGGGATCCGTGCGACTCCGCCCTGGCACAGCAGGAGCAACGTCGTGCGCAGGCTGGGTGACAGTACTGACAGCGGGGAACCTTCGGCGTCGTCATCCCTGGCATCGGCGTGCGCGAGTGTTCGCCCACGCTGGACGCCTCGCGCGCCCGACGCCGGCCGGCGCTGCGAGCTAGAAAGGCCGCGTGTCGACGCGCCGCACCGTGGGCGCTCTGGAGAAATACCTCGCCATCGAGGGGGAGCCCGCGGCGCAAGGCGGACAGGATGACGTCGTGCGCAAGGTCCTCCACCTCATGGGCCACGTGACTGTAGCGTCGCGAGGCTGCGATGAGGGATTCACGGGCGGC
>DATLIL010000429.1:0-15482 GCA_035539475.1 Polyangiaceae bacterium | reverse complement strand
CAGGCGCCGGTATCCGTCACGGGGTTGTAGTCACTTGCCGAAGTGCTCGATGAGCGCGCCGCCCAGGCCGATGGCCAGGAGCACGACCAGGAGCACCAGGCCCACCGCACCCGTCGCGATGCCGCCGTAGGCCAGCCCCTTGCCCGTGAGCTCGTCAGGGCGCTTGTCGATGTTGGAGATGGCGACGAAGCCCGTGATCATTGCCGCCAGCGAGAGTGGCAGGGCGAACAGCGAGCAACACATCATCCCCGGCAGACTCAGGATGCCGCAGGTCAGCGAGACGACCGCGGTCGAGTCCGTTTGCAGCGGCGGACGGCCGTAGCCATAGCCGTACGGTGGCGGTGGCGGTGGCGGCGGCTGCCCCCACGATCCTTGTTGAAACGTCATGAGCTCGGCTGCATGCCCAGGACAGCATCTTCGGTCTCCGAAGCTGTCGCAAGGGCACGGCTCTTGCGACGAAAGCTGGAATGCTCGCAGGACGTCGATTGCCTCGCCCGGACGTCGGGCTCGATTGGAAGCGGGCGCTGGCCTTCATGAGGCGCATCGCCTCGTATGACCGTAAGGTGCGGCACCCGCGTTCGGCCTCGCGTTGACCGGTTCCAGACAACGAGAAGTTGAGTTTCGCTTGTCCGGCCGGCGAGCTTGCATTCGACGGAACCCGTGGTGGCGTCGGGCCGTCGGGTAGAGAACGACGTAGGGAAAGTGGGGACAAGAAGGCGCTGGAACCAGGTGGAGCGTCTCTGGCCACCGTTTTGACCAAAATAGAACACGGCTCAAAACGCCTAACAGCTGGTCGGATTGTGATGGTTCGCGCTCCGAGACGCCTCCTGGACCCCCTCTGACGTGGTGATCGCCCCATTCAAGTCCGGTTTGGGACGGAATTAGCGCCGCGGCACTGAAGTTTTCCACCCCAGGCAGCGCTTTGGATGGGCCCGGTAAGTAGTTGAAGTTCGGGGGTCAGGGTCGCCATTCCATTGCCAGGAGGCACCCGTGAACCTGAGAAACACGACCTGGGGATTGGCTGCTGCCACCGCGCTAGTGCTGGCGGGGTGCACAGGGACCATCGCAGGCGAGGACGGCGCGGGCCCGACCGCGAACGGTCCTGGCGGACCTGGTGGACCTGGCGGTCCGGGCATGCCCGGCGACGCCGATGGTGACGGCATTCCGGACGCCGAGGATCCCACGCCCGGCCCCGTTGTCGATCCCGCCGACCCGAACGCTGCCGGCCCCATGCCGCTGCGGCGTCTCAACCGCCGCGAGTACAACAACACCGTGCGTGACCTCCTGGGCGTGATGGACCGTCCGGGTGATCAGCTCTCCGAGGACCGCGACGGCGACTTCCAGTTCCCGCGCGCCGGTGTGGTCTCCGTGCTCGAAGCCGAGCACCTGCAGACCGCCGCCGAGACGATGGTGGCCGGCCTCGACATCGGCGCGATGTTGCCGTGCACTCCGGCGGCGGACGAAGCCGGGTGTGCCAAGACCTTCATCGAGACCTTCGGGCTCAAGGCGTATCGCCGCCCCCTCCTCGCGGACGAGGTCACGCGACTGACGGCGCTCTACGACAAGGGTCGCGGAGAGCTGATGCTCGACTTCAACGGCGCCATCGGGCTCGTCGTCGAGGCCATGCTGCAGTCACCCGCGTTCCTGTACCGCTGGGAGCTCGGCCCACAGCTCGCCACGATGGACGGCGCCGTTGCCAAGCTCTCGCCCTACGAAGTCGCCTCGAGGCTCTCGTACTTCATCTTGCGCTCCATGCCCGATCAGGCCCTGTTCGACGCGGCCGCGGGCGGTGTGCTCGGTACGGAGGCGGAGCTCAAGGCCCAGGCCGAGCGCCTGCTCGCCGACCCCAAGGCGCGCGAGTCGATCGCCTCGTTCTTCGGTGACTGGCTGCGCATGGCGCTGCCGCAGATCGAAGATCGCGACAAGGATCCCGCGCTCTACCCCGAGTTCCAGGACGACCTGAAGCAGGCCATGGCCGCGGAGACGGACCAGTTCGTCACCAGCATCATCTTCGACGGCGACGGCACCTTCACGAGTCTGCTCACCTCGCCTGCCACCAACGCCACAGGGCCGCTCGCCGCGCTGTACGGCGCGGTCAACGGCGGCAGCCTCGACGCCTCGCAGCGCTCGGGTCTGCTCACGCGCGCGGCGTTCTTGACCGTGACCGGCGCGGCCAACGGCTCCAACCCCTCCAAGCGCGGTAAGCGCATCTTCCAGGGCCTGCTCTGTCAGGAGCTCGCTCCCCCACCCGGCGTGGTGATTCCACCAGCTGATCCACCGGAGGCTGGCGGTACCACCCGCGAGCGCTTCGAGCGGCATCAGGAGAACGCCTGCGCTTCCTGTCACGTGGTGCTCGATCCGCTCGGCTTCTCGCTCGAGCACTACGACGGCATCGGCAAGTGGCGTGACATGGACAACGGCGGCGTGGTCGACGCCAGCGGCACGATGCCGCTGGACGGCGCCGACGTTCCGTTCACCAACGCCGTCGAGCTGAGCGCTGCGCTGGCCAACAGCGCGGAGGTCCGCGCCTGCTTCGCCAAGCAGTGGATGCGCTACGCGCTCGACCGGCTCGAAACCCCCTACGACCAGGCATCGATCGACAACGCGGCGACGACGTTCGCCGGCGCCGGTCAAAACGTCAAAGCACTGATCTCCGGAGTCGCTACCACACGTTCCTTCCGCTACCGCATGCTGGCCGAAGGCGAGGTTCAACCATGAAGAATCCGCGTTTTTCTCGCAGAGCGATCCTGCAGAGCCTCGGCGTCGGCGCGGCGTTCCTGCCGCTGCTGGATTCCGAGAGGGCGCCCGCCCAGACCGCGAGCGGCTTTCCGAAGCGCCTCGTCACCGTGTGCTGGGGCAACGGCCTGGTGCCGGAGGACTTCTACCCGGCGGGTAACGAGATCACCATCGGTGAGACGCTCAAGTCGCTCGAGGCCTGGAAGGACAAGCTCATCATCATCGAGGGCCTCGACCTCAAGGTCATGTCCGACTACCCCGACCGCAAGTGGGACGGGCACTTCACCTACCCCACGCTGCTGACCGGCACGTCGGACTCCGCCTTCGAGTCGACCCGCGCCATGGGTCCCTCGATCGACCAGTTCATCTCCGACGAGATCGCCAAGACCGTCAACCTGCCGGCGCCGCTGATCAACATCGGCGTGCGCACCGACGGCACGGATCCCACGAGCTGGCGCGGCCAGGATCAGCCGAACTCGCCCGAAGAAGATCCGCAGCGCCTGTTCGACAAGCTCTTCGCTGGTATCGGAATGCCGGTCGAGACGATCGACACCGCGCGTCTGCGTCGCGCGAGCGTGCTCGACTTCGTGGGCAAGGACCTCGAGGCTTTCGCCAAGAACATGGGCACCGAGGACAAGTTCAAGATCCAGGCGCACCTCGACTCGATCCGCGAGCTCGAGAAGCGGCTGTCGAGCACCTCCACGCCGGGCGCCAACTGCATGGCGCCCACGCTCACCGGCGGCGACGACACGCCGACGCTGATGAAGAACATGTTCGAGATCGCGGCTGCAGCCATCATTTGCGACAGCTCGCGCGTGATCAACATCGACCTCTATCACGATGGCGGCGCTGACGGGAACTCGTTCTCCTGGCTCGGCATCAACCGCGACTACCACACGGTGGCGCACGACGGCAGCGCGGCCTACGCCGAGAAGAAAAAGATCGACGGCTGGATCTTCTCGCAGATCGCGATCCTGGTGCAGGCGCTCGCCAACACGCCGGAAGGCGCGGGCACGGCGCTCGACAACACCGTGATCCTCACCGCCAACGACATGGAAGAGGGCGCGTCGCACAGCGTCGATCACATCCCGTTCGCGCTGATCGGCAGCTGCGGCGGGTACCTCAAGACCAATCAAGCGCTGCACCTCGGCAGCGAGGCGCACAACCTGCTCCTGGCCACGATCTGCAACGCCATGGACGTGCCGGTCACCGGCTTCGGCGACTCGTACTCGGGCACCATTCCGCAGATCGTCGCGTGACCCGGACTGCCTCGGCGAGCGTCCTCGGCGGCTGCCTTGCCGCGGCGCTCGCCCTGGCTTGCAGTTCCCCTTCGTCGGAGCCCGCCACCGCACCAGGTGGCGGCGCAGCCGCACAGGGCGGCAGCGGAAGCGGCGCGAGCGGCGGCGGAGCTGGAAGTGGCGGAACCGCCGGGGCCAGCAGCGGCTCGGGAGGTACCACTGCAGGTTCGGGCGGAACGATCAGCCAGGGCGGCGCCGGCTCGGGTGGAGAAACGAGCGGCACTGGCGGCGGTGCCGGCTCGGGCGGCGGTGTGAGCGGCAGCGGAGGGAGCAGCGGTTCGAGCGGCTCCGGCGGCTCGGGCGGCGGCGGGCTGAGCAACTGTTCGCAGAGCGGCCTCCCCTTCTGCGACGACTTCGAGGCTCACGCCGATGGTAGCGCGCCGCAGGCGCCGTTCAGCGTGGAAGGCGAAGTGACCGTCTCGAGCCAGCGCTTCGTCAGCGGCGGCAAGTCGATCCACGTCCACGTGGGTGCCGACGGCGGCGCAGACACCTCGTACCTGATCCTTCAAGATCCGGCGTTCCCCGTCGCCAGCAACGAATACTACGGTCGCATGATGCTGTGGATCGACAGCCTCTCGGGCGCCGACGGCCACTGGACGTTGCTCAAGTCGACGGGCACGGTCCAGAGCCTGGGCGAGACGGGCGAGTATACGTACGGCTCGATGGGCGATAACGTGATCGCCAACTACGATACCTACCAGAGCGCACCGGACTGCTGGTCCGACTCCCAGGACCTGTGGCCCGTCGCGCAATGGGCCTGCGTCGAATGGCATTTCAAGGGCGCCACCAACGAGCTCGAGCTCTGGGTCGACGGCTCGCAGCCGGGCGATACCCACGTCGTCGGCGCTGGTCAGGGTTGCAGCAACGACAGCACCGGGGGCCAGTGGCTGGCGCCGACCTTCGCGGACGTACGCATTGGCTGGGAGGACTTCTTCGGCAACTCCGGTGCGCGAGACTTCTGGATCGACGATCTCGCGATCGCAGCCGAGCGCATCGGCTGTCCGGCGCCGTGAGGCTGTTGCGAGCCTTCGCGCCCGCTGCGCTGGCCCTGCTCTCGGGCTGCTCTTCTCCAGCGCCTGACGCCGAGAGCCCGAGCTCCGGCGAGCTCGATTTCAGCGAGCGCTTCGGCAGCGCCGGCGACGACTACGCTCGCTCCGCGGCGGCCGACGCCGAGGGAGCCGCCTACGTCGCCGGCTTCACCAACGGGACGTTCGAGGGCGTCGAGAGCGCCGGCGACTGGGACGCGTTCCTGACACGCTATGGGACGACCGGCATGCACGACTGGTCGCTGCAGTGGGGCAGCGCCGGCCGGGATTTTGCGCAGGCGGTGCTGGTCGATGGCGAGGGCGCGATCTTCGTCGCGGGCTACAGCCAGGGCGCGATCGACGATCAGAGCAACGCCGGCGGCCAGGATGCCTTTCTGACTCGAGTGGAACCCGGCGGCGAGCTCGGCTGGACGCGCGAGTGGGGCACCGAGCAAGACGAGTTCGTCTACGCCGCGGCGAGCAATGACGCCGGCGTCTTCGTGGCCGGCTACACCGAAGGCGCCTTCGCCGGCTCTACCAACGTCGGCGAGGCGGACGCCTTCGTCACGTGTTTCGACTTTGCCGGCGAGCCGCTCTGGACGCGGCAATGGGGCACGACCGCCACCGACTACGGGCAGGCCGTTCACGCTGACGCCTTCGGCAACGTGCTGGTGGCCGGGTACACTTACGGCGCCCTGGGCGACGAGACGAACCTCGGCAGCCAGGACGCGTTCTTGATCAAGCTCGACGCCAGCGGTGAGCTCGCGTGGATCCGCCAGTGGGGCAGCGCCACCACCGACTACGGCCTGTCGGTGACCAGCGACGAGCACGGCAACCTCTACGTCACCGGCTACACCTACGGCGCCGTCGGCGAACAGCCGAGCGCCGGGGTCGAGGACGCGTTTCTCAGCAAGTTCGACCCGGACGGCGCCTTGCTCTGGAGCAGACAGTGGGGCACGCCCGGAGCCGACAGCGCTCGCTACCTCACGCTGGCGCCGAACGGCGACGTTCTGGTCGCCGGCGACACCGAAGGCTCCTTCGACGGCTACCTCTCGGCGGGGGAACGCGACGCGTTTCTGGTTCGCTTCGACTCGAACGGCGAGCACCTGAGCACGCACCAGTGGGGCACGCCGGCGCAGGAGTTCTCGCTTTCGGTCGTGGCCGTGCACCGCGACGTGTACGTGGCCGGCTACAGCGAAACCGAAGCCCCCGAGCGCGAAGCGCTGCTCACGAAGTGGACGTTCTAGCCCCGGCTAGTACCTGGGCACCGACGGATCGACTTCGAGCGACCAGGCGTCGATGCCGCCGGTCAGGTTGTAAACCTCGCGAAAACCCTCGGCCACGAGCTGCTCGGCGGCGCGCTGGCTGCGGCTGCCGTGGTGGCAGTGCACGACGATCGGACGATCCTTGGCGCCGCTCTCGAGCTCTTGCATCAGCGCCTCATCGAAGGCACGCGCGCCCTCGATGCTGGCGATGGCGCGCTCTTCCGGCGTGCGTACGTCGATCAAGATCGGGCGTGACGTGCCCTGCATGCGCTGCTGCAACTCGCGCACCGTCATGCGCCTGACGCGCGGGGGCTCGTTCGGGTTGTCGATCTTGAAGGCTGGACCATCGGGCGTCTGCAGGAGATCGATGCTGATGCCGTCGGCGCGCGGCACGCTGGCGCGGTTCATCGCGATGCGCACGCCGGACACGACGACGATGAGGTCGCGCGGATCGGGGATCCCGACAGCGAGATCGTGCTCGAAGCGCGCGTTGATCTCGAGGCGCACGGCCTCGCCCGGCTCTTCGAGCGCGGCGGCTAGCTCCTTGGCAGCGGTGGCGGAGAGCGTGATCCCGGGGGCCGGGACCGATGCCAGGGGACCCAGCTTTTCTTCGAGCTCGCCGGACTCGTAGAGCGCGGCCATGATGTCCGAGCCGCCGACGAACTCGCCCTGCACGTACAGCTGCGGGATGGTGGGCCAGTTGGAGTAGGCCTTGATGCCCTCGCGCAGAGCCGCGTCCGAGAGCACGTCCACGGTCTCGTAGTCGCCGAGCAGGGAGTCCAGGATCTGGACCGCCTTGGCCGAAAAGCCGCACGCCGGGCTGCCCCGGGACCCCTTCATGAAGAGCACCACCGGGCTATCACCCACCAGACGGTCGATTCGCGCCCGCACGCGAGTATCCATAGGCTTCGATTGAAGCCGTGAGGCGTTTTTGTCAAGTGGTATGCTCGGGTCGGACCGATGAGGCTCGTCAAAGTAGCGGCCGCGACGCTCAATCAGACCCCGCTCGATTGGGACGGAAACAAGGCGAATATCCTGGCCGCCATGGCCGCCGCGCGTGTCTCGGGCGTCTCGATCCTGTGCCTGCCCGAGCTCTGCATCACCGGCTACGGCTGCGAGGACGCCTTCCTGTCTCCGGCAACCCGCGAGCTCGCGCTGGATTTGCTGGAAGAAGTCTTACCCGAGAGTGATGGACTGATCGTCTGCCTGGGGCTCCCGCTCGCTTACAACAAGGCTGTCTTCAACGCGTCTTGCCTCGTTTCTAACCGAGAGATCCTCGGGTTTTGCGCCAAGCGGGCGCTGGCAGGCGACGGCATCCACTACGAGCCGCGCTGGTTCAAACCCTGGCCCGCGGGTACCCGTGTGCGTACGCAGATCCGCGATCGCATGACCATGCTAGGGGATGTGCACTTCGACTGTGGTGGCGTGCGGATCGGCTTCGAGATCTGCGAGGACGCCTGGATCGCGCAGCGTCCCGGCGCAGAGCTCGCGCTCGACGCCGTCGACATCATCTTGAATCCGAGCGCGAGCCACTTCGCCTTCGGCAAACACGAGATCCGGCGGCGGCTCGTGCTGGAAGGTGCGCGTGCGTTCGGCGTCTCCTACGTCTACAGCAACCTGCTCGGTAACGAGGCCGGGCGCGTGATCTACGACGGCGACGCATTGATCGCGAGCGCCGGCACGATCATGGCGCAGGCGAGTCGCTTCAACTTCGGGAGCTTCGAGCTCGTGACGGCCACCATCGACGTCGATCTGACGCGCACGCGTTACGGTGTACTGACCAGCTTCTCGCCGCACGTCGACGATCACGCCCGCGTCAGCGCGCCCTTCACCTACCCCGAGCTCGCGCCGAGCGCGGCGCGTCTGCTGGCACAGAGCTGGGAAGGCTCGCCCGCGCTGAAGAACGAGGAGTTCGCCCGCGCCATGGCGCTCGGCCTGTTCGACTACCTGCGCAAGACGCGGTCCGCCGGCTTCGTCGTCTCGCTCAGCGGCGGCGCCGATTCTTCGGCAGTGTGCGCGTTGATCTGGGTCATGGCCGGCCTGGCTTGCGCCGAGCTCGGTCTCGACGGCGTCCGCCAGAAGCTCGCCCACGTGCCCGGCATCGAAAACGTCGCCGCGCCGCGCGAGCTCGTGGGCCTCCTGCTCACCACCGTGTACCAGGCGACTGAGAACAGCGGCGAGGTCACCCGCCGCGCCGCGCGCGAAGTCGCAGAAGCCGTGGGCGCCCAGCACCTCGAGCTCGAGGTGGGTGCCCTGGTGCACGGCTACGAGGAGCTCGTGGCCAAGGCCCTGGGTCGCTCGCTCAGCTGGGAGCGCGACGATCTGGCGCTGCAGAACATCCAGGCGCGGACGCGCGCGCCCAGCGTCTGGATGATCGCCAACCTGACCGGCAAGCTCTTGCTCTCGACCAGCAACCGCTCCGAGGCGGCGGTCGGCTACGCCACCATGGACGGCGACACGGCCGGCGGCCTGAGCCCGATCGCCGGCATCGACAAGGCCTTCATCCGTCGCTTCTTGCGCTGGCTCGAGACGCACGGCCCCGAGGGTCTCGAGCCGCTTCCCGCGCTCAAGGCGGTCAACGACCAGGCGCCGACCGCCGAGCTCCGCCCCGCCGGCTCGCTGCAGACGGACGAGACGGATCTCATGCCCTACGATCTGCTCGACGCCATCGAGCGCGCCAGCATCCGCGACAAGCGCTCGCCAGCCGAGGTCTTCGAGCTGATGCGCGTCGAATTTCCTGCGATCGAGCCGGCCCAGCTCTTCGCCTGGCTGGAGCGCTTCTACCGCCTGTTCAGCCGCAACCAGTGGAAGCGCGAGCGCTACGCGCCGAGCTTTCACGTCGACGACGCCAACCTCGATCCGAAGACGTGGTGCCGCTTTCCGATCCTCTCGGGCGGCTTCGAGCGCGAGCTCGAGGAGCTGCGCTCGAAGCTACGCGAGCAGGGCTACTTGCCGAAGCGATAAGTCGAGAACTGCGAGTCCATGCGGGTGTCTTGACCCGAGCTGAACTCGAACATGCAGGCGTCGTCCGTGTAGTCCATGAAGTTGTAGATCGGATCGAGGCCGCCGTTTCGGCAGGTGTCGGGCTGCGGCTCGGGACAGCCGTAGTTCGCCGTACGCTCCGGCGCCGTGTCCGAAACGGAGTCACCCTGCTTCGAACAGCCGCCCTGGAACGTGTGATAGAGGCCCATCCAGTGGCCGACCTCGTGCGTCGCGGTGTCGCCCTCGTTGTAGGGCGAAGCCGTGCCACCGGGCAGGCTGGAGTACAGCAGCACGACGCCGTCACTCTTGGGGTTGGTCCTGTACGACGACGGGAACGTGGCCCAGCCGAGGTAACCACCACCAGGATTGCTGGTGTAGATGTTCAGGTCGTCGGCGGTGCCCTGCCGCAGCGCCGTTTTCATGTTCCGCTCCGCCGTCGTGCTCGGTCCCGCGGTGTAGTAGCTGCTGTTGGTCGTGCGATCGACCGAGACCAGGTTGAAGGACCAACCCCAGGCCTCGTACGCCGCGTTCAGCACGGCCATCTGATCCGTGATCATCTGGTCGGTGACGTCGCCGTTGGCGATGCCCGTGCCGTTGTTGATCACGTGGAAGTAGACGTCGATCGTGCCGCCGCTGACGGCCGCCAGTGCCGCGCCAGAAACAGCCTTGGCCTGGTGCTCGAGCACCTCGGCGTCGACCGCGTTCTTGCGCGAGTCAGTGAGCTCGCGCGTACCGCACTTGACGTGACCGCTCGGCGACTTGTCCGTGCTGAGCGGCAAGAAGTCCGCCTCCGTCACCTCCGAGGTCGACGAGTCTTGCTCGTCACCGCAGCCCACCACCATCGCCGGCGCTGCCAACAGTCCAATCGCAAACGACCACCGCGTAACACCAGTCCTCATCGGATGCTCCCAGCCGGATTCAAAACCACCCGGCAAGGAGGTAGTCTGCACCCGCGCACCCTATCCCACAAGTGGGGAAATGTGCCGGTGTCGAAATGACTAGTGTGATCCGCAGGCTCCGAAGATCGGAACCTTAGACGGCCAGCAAACCGGGGATCGCGGTGCTGCTCATGCCCTCGCCGGCACCAAACGACGTCATGCCCAGGCCCAGCGCCGACACCACCGAGTAGTGGATGTTGGTCGTGTTCTCGTTGTCCTCGGCGCGGTAGTGAATGCCCGGGTAGACGAGACCGCCACCGGCCGAGCCGAGCACGATCACCGGGTAGTCGTCCTTCGAGTGCGGCAGGCCCTCGGCCACGTCGGTGGAGGCCATGATCGCGGAAGCGGCGAGCAGGTTGCTCGTACCTTCGGTCACGCCCATGAGCTTCTCGCAGAAGGTGGCGAGGCGCTCCATGATGAAGACGGTGCTCGCGGCCATGCCAGGCTGATCGTCGCCCTCGTCATGGCTCAAGCTGTGGCGACCCGTGCCGATGCTGAGCGAGGGGAACACCGTGCTCGAGGTGCCGCAGCTGAACTGGATGGTGAACACGCGCGTGAGATCGCAGGCCAGCGCCATCGCCAGCAGATCGGAGTGCGCCTCGGTGCGCTCGACCAACGGCTCGCCGTCGTCCGGGTCGGGCAGCTCGCCGGGCTGCATCGGGGCCAGACAGGCGGCGCCCGTCGGGTTCTGGCCGTTCTGCAGCGCGGTCAGCTTGTTCTCGATGCCGCGGATGCTCTCGAGGTGCTGCTCGAGGCGCTGGCGATCGTTCCTGCCCAGCCTGGGATTCAGGTCCGCAACGCCCTGGCGCACGACGTCGAGCACCGACTTGCGCAGCGCCCAGCGAGGATCGGGGGGCGCCGGCTCGCCGCCACCGCTCGGCATGAAGCCGTCGGTGAAGAGGCGGTCGAAGACGGCGCGCGGATCGTACTCGGGCTGGTTCGGGCTATCGGGCCCGGTGTGCGAGAAGAAGTTGAGCGTCGTGCCTTCGTTGCGGTTCAGGCGCTCCGAGATACCGAGCTCCAGGGACTTGATCGCCGTCGGATTCGTGGCTTCCCAGGCGTTGGCTATGACCTGATCGATCGACGGCTCCTGGTAGGTGGAGGCGTACGGCGCGCCGCCCGGATCCTGCTGGATGTACGGCGCACCAGTGGCGAGCGCGCACTGCCCGGTGTGGTGGCCCTGGCCGTCGGTCTTCACCTCGGTGCCGGAGATGACCGAGAGGTAGTCCTTGACGTTGACGAACGGCGCCAGCGCGGTCGAGAGCTCGAAGCCGGCCCCGGTCTGGACCGGGTTCCACTGGTCGAGACGGACGCCGTCACCGAAGAAGAAGAAGCCGAAGCGCTTGGGGAACGGCACGTTCTGCGCGAAGGCAGTGCCGTGCGAGTTCATCATCGACTCGAGCGTGGGTAGGGCGATCGCGACGCCGAGGCCGGCGAGGGACCCCCTGAGCAGCGTACGGCGGCTGAGCGGTGGCAGGCGATGAAAATGCTTGTTGCGCACAGGTCACTCCTCAGGCTTAGCGGCAATACGAAGGGCTGCGCTCTGGGCGAGGGTCTCGATCAGCGCGTCGAAGTGGTAACCAGCGCTGGTGAAGGCGGTGGTCAGCTCGGTGATGGCCGCCTCTTCCGTCGGGCGCTCGACGTGGCCGAGGGCGTAACGGTAGAGGTTACGCACGGAGCAGGAGGCCGTTATGGGCAGCGTGGCCAGGAGCTCCGTGAGCGCGCGGGCGTCGGCGAACGGCACGCCGTCGAGGTTGCCGGTGACGTCCAGGGCGACGCCGTCGTCGGTCTCTCGGAAGGCGCCGATGGCGTCGAAGTGCTCGAAGGAGAGGCCGATCGGGTCGAGCATCGCGTGACAGCCAGCACAGGTCGGCTCGACGGCGTGCACCGCTAGCTTCTCGCGCATCGTCTTGGTGGGCTGCGGCGGGATCACCGTGACCACGCCCGGCGGCGGCAGCTGCACGCTCTGGCACATGATGGTTTCGCGGATGAACTTGCCGCGCTTGGTCGGCGACGACTCGATGGTGCCGGCGTTGATGGCCAGGAACGCCGCCGCCGTCAGCACGCCGGAGCGAGGGCTGGTGTCGGGGAACGTCGCCTTGGAAAAGGTCGTCCCGCTGGCCGTCAGACCGTAGAGCGAGGCGAGCTCACCGTTCACGAACGTGGAGCGCCCCGTCAGAAGCTCGCGGTAGTCCCGCTTGTTCATGACGATGTCAGCCGCCACCTCCTGGATCTCCTGGCCCATGGCCTCGAGCAGGCTCTCCGTCATCTGCGGGTAGGTCGTCGCGTCCTTGGCGACGTGGTGCAGGTGAGCCAGGCTGAAGCGCTCGTAGTGGAAGGTGGAGATGCCGTCCTTGGCGCGAGGCGAGGCCAGCAAGCGCTGGGCTTGTGCCTTCAGCACGTCGGTGTTCACCAGCGTGCCGTCGGTGACCTTGCCCAGGAGCTCGTCGTCCGGAGTCGTGTTCCAGATCAGGTACGACAGGCGCGAGCCCATCTCGCTGGCGGTGTAGCGATAGGCCGTGGCGTCCTTGGGATCGGGCTCGCCGACCTCCACGCGGTAGAGGAACGGCACCGACTGCAGGATGGCCGCGACGCCGAACTGCATGCCCGAGTAAAAGTCGCCGAGCGCTACCGCCGCCGCATTCGCCACCCCAATGAAGCGCCCGAGCTCTACCTCGGTCAGGGGTCGGCGGAAGGCGCGGTTACCGATCGAGCTCAGCGCCTGGCGTGCGCAGGTATCGTCGGTCGTGGCGGCAGGGGTACACGCCACCAGGCGGGAGCGCACCGGCTCGGTCATGGCTTGTGCGGCAATGTCGTAGGCCGCGTCTTCGAACTTCTCGGCCGCCGTCGCCGAGACGGTGCCCTGGGCCGCCGCGATCGCCGTGTAGCCGTTGACGCTGGTGTCGGCCTCCAGGTCATCCGGTACGATGATCTCGGTACCGAGCACGTCGTGTATCGAATTGCGATACTGAGCGACGGTCAGCTTCCGCAGCGCGCCCGGCGCCGCCTGGAATCCAGCGACGACGGTCGGCGTCGTCGGGTTGCTGGGGTTGTTCGGGTTGTTCGGGTCCCCGGGTTCCCCATTACCGGATTGTTCGCCTGTTATGGAACCGGTGCACTGGCACAGGGCCAAGCACAAAAACAGAGCGCGATGCGGCGTGAAAGTCGACATCATCTGCCTCGCCCGTCGCTGGCACAAATCGCGACGGTGTTTTAGGCGACCAGAGTAACACTGCCGAGCAGTGGATCAGCTAACTAACGTGCGATCTTCAAAAAAGCTTCAAGCTGAAATTGGCTAGATTTCAGGCTCAGCGACAACTTTCCAGTAACTCCCGAGGATTTCCTCGAATGAGGCGTTGGAAGAGCCTCACTCGGGAGCGCGCGGGTCTCGGATCCGTCGCTGGCGATCGATCTCGTAGAGGCTGATCGCTGCAGCGCTCGCCACGTTCAAAGAGGAGGCGTTTCCTCGTTGGGGAATACCAACGAGCTCATCGCACAGGGAGCGACAGTGTGCGCTCAGGCCCGCTGTTTCGTTGCCCAGGAACAACACTGTAGCCCCGCTGAAATCGTTTTCACTCAGTAACGTTTTCGCTCGTGCCGATGTGCCGACGAGCCGCGCGCCGTGATCGCGTTTCAAATTTGAAAGCCAGGGCTCGAGTGTCTGCGACGAAGGGATACGCACGACCGGCATCGTAAAGAGCGTTCCCAAACTGGCCCTCACCGATTGGGGGTCAAACAAATCTGCCGCGTGGCCCGTCACCACCACGCCCTGCACACCGAAGGCGTCGGCGGTGCGCAGAATAGTGCCGAGGTTGCCCGGGCTCTTCGGTCGGTCCACGACTACCAAGAACAACGGATCACGGAGCGGGATGCGCGCCAGATCGTCCGAGGGCATACGCACGATGGCGACGAGCTCCGACGGCTCGTTGCGCGCGCTGAGCTTTTGCATGAGCTCGGGGGTGAGCTGCAGGTGACGCTCGGCCTCGACGTTCGCCAGCGTATCGCGCGCCCAATCCGACAGACCCTCGCTCTGGTACAGAAAGGTCGTGACCTGCCAGCCGCTGCCGCGCAGCGCATTGATACAGGCCACGCTCTCGACGAAGAACTCGCGCTGCTTCTGGCGCTTGTTGCGGTTGTCACGCAACGCGAGGGCGACCTGAAAGTCGCCGCTCTCGGAATGGACGCGAACTACCTTCGCCGGCATCGGGCCCGGCGAGCCTAGTCTTGCCGTCGAACCAGGCGCAAGACGGCGTCCTTCGTCGCGCCGCATTCGCCGCGGCCGTCGCAGTTGCTGGTCGTGACGTAGAGCTCGCCGTCGGGGCCCTGCAGCACCGTGCGCAGTCGCCCGAGCTCGCGCTCGAAGTACGTCTCGTGGCGTGCCAGCAATCCGCTCTCGTCGAGGTGCAAGACGTGCAGGTGCTCGGAGCGCAAGGTGCCGACCACGAGCGCTCCCTGCCACTCGCTGATGCGCCCGCCGTCGTAGAGCGCCATGCCGCCCGGCGGCGTCGCCTGCTGCCAGCTGATGATCGGAGTGACCAGGCCTGCTCGTGCCTCGCAGCCGTAGATCGTCGGCCAGCCGAGGTTGGCGCCGGGAGCGGCTACGCTGATCTCGTCGTGGCCCTCGCGACCGAGCTCACCGCTCGGCCCGTGGTCGGCGATGACCATGCTCCCGTCGGCGCGAAGCACCAATCCCTGCGGGTTGCGTACGCCGAGCACGACCGCGGCGCTGCCGGGCCAGGGATTGTCAGGCGCCGGCTCACCCTCGGGCGTGAGCCGCAGGATCTTGCCGGACAGGGTGGCCAGATCTTGCGCGTCGTCCGGCTCGCGTGCGTCGCCGGTCGTGACGTAGAGCATGCCGACGAGACCAACGCTGATGCGCCCGCCGTCGTGAACCGAAGCAGCCGGGATGCCGCCGAACACGACGCTTTCGAAGGCCGCCGAGCGATGGTCCTCGGCGAGCGTCCAGAGCTCGACCTGATTGTGCGTGGTGTCGCCGCTCGCGGCGGTGACGTAGAGGTAGAAGCGACGATTGTCCGCGAAATCGGGATGCAGCGCGATGTCGAGCAAACCGCCCTCCGCCGTCTCGGCGATAGGCAGCGTGGCCAGGGGAGCGCTGTCGAGCTCGCCGTTGACGACCCGCCGCAGCCTGCCGGGCCGCTCGGTGACCAGGAATTCGTCCGGCGCCAGAAAGGCCAGCCCCCACGGTACCTCGAGCCCGCTGACCACGATCTCTGCGCT
>DATLIL010000428.1:0-3070 GCA_035539475.1 Polyangiaceae bacterium | reverse complement strand
ATATAGGGCGGCGACGCCTCCTCGTCCGGCTGCGATCCGATCTGCGGCTCGTAAATCTCGTGGAAGATCGACGTGAGCGCGTAGCCTTGATTGAGCTCCTTGCGCGGATGATCGGTCAACTCGAAGCGATAGCCCGTACGAAAGGCGCGGCACGTGCTCGCGCCGCGGATCTGCAGCGCCTGCGCCTCTTCCTCCTCGATCCGCAGCCTGACCAACGTGTCGCCGTCGGCGCGCTTCGTGTACCCGCCCGGGAAATCGTAGACCTCGGGCTTGGCTCCGGTGGGTGAGTCGTACACGCTCTCGACGTTGACGCCGAGGTTCGTGTTCGGCGTCTCGAAGTTGAACGCGCCCAGGGCGTACCTGCCGGGTCGCAGCTCGTGGCCGACCGACCACGCGGTGATGACGTCGAGCATGCGGTTGCCGTCGACCTGCGACCGGGTGATCCGCGCTTTCTCCTGGCTCGGGCACGGGTGGTGCTCGGCGCTCGAATCGCACAGGACGAGCGTGTGCCGACCGTTCTCGTGCTCGAAGAAGTACCAGATGCCCGCGTCCTCGAGCAGGCGCGACATGAAGTTGAAATCGGTCTCGCGGTACTGCACGACGTAGTCGCGCTCGGGGTACTTCTGCTGCAACCGGTTGCTGAAGTCCTTGAACCCGTGGGTCTGGAACAGCCGTTCGACGATGGCGGGGACGGAGAGCTTTTGAAAGATGCGGCAGTTGGCGGTGCGCGTCAGGAGCCAGGTCCACGGCACGAGCTCTGCCTTGAACGTGGCGCTGCCACCTTCGGCTGGCGTCTGCGCGATGCGGCTGATGATGCCGTTGAAGTAGCGTGGTGTCGCGTCGGCGAGCTTGACGCGGACGGTGACGCCGCGCCCGACCACCTGCTTGAAGTCGACCGCCGGGTCCTGCGCGACGAGCTCGAGCTCGAAGCGGAAGAGCCGCGAGAGGGCTTCTTCGCCCTGCAGGCGCTTGAGGCGCAGCGCCTCGGACTGGAGCGCCGTCTCGATGACGATCAGCCGTGAATCGGTGATGCGTACGGGCTTGCCGCGCGGCTCGCTGCCCGATCGGGCAGACCGCGACGAACCGGCCGGCGCGCCATCGGCGTCCTGAGCCTCGGTTTCCTCGAAGGACTCATGTTCCATGTCACCAGACTGGGCGCGAAGAAGGCATCGTACCAGATGGGTCGGGGGGCGCGCAAACGCAGGCCCCGAGCGCCTGTTTCAGCCTTCGCTCGCCGCAGGTCTCGCGTTGACATCACCAGGGGCCGCCGTTAAGCTGAGCCGACTTTCAAGGGGCCACGGCCAAAGCCGACACATGAGCGACGAGATTCAGACACTCCTCACGCTCCGCAAGGTCACGCGCGCGCTCGCGGAGCATCTGCGGGGCCAGATGACGGAGTACCTGGCCACCCTCACCCCGCTGCTCAGGCCCAAGGCCGTCCTCGGCGACTACGTCCATGGTGGCGCCTCGGACGGCGCCAAGCGCGCCGACAAGGCCTTCAAGGAGCTCCAGTCGCTCTGGGAGTCCGTCGTCGCGGCCAAGCCGTTCAGCGGCCTGCCGCGCGAGCTGAACCCGCCGCTCGACGTGAACGCCCTCACGCTCGAAATCACGCCCGTCGACTACACCCACGCGGCGGCAAACGGCGGCGACACGAAAGCCCTGAGCGTCCGCTCGCCGCTGAAGTGGGTGCTGACCTACACGGGGTACGCGCCGGCGCGCCTCGCCGAGCTCCTCGCCTCGCGCAGCCGCAACACCGAGGAGCTCCAGCGTGCCGTGCTGCACTAACTGACGTTGCAGGTGGTCATGTCGAACCAGTCCGGGGTGGGCCGGATGCTCGACGCGCTGCATTTTCCCATCTCCCACGAGCGGCTCGACGCGTTCGGCGTCCTGCCGGTCATCGTCATCTCGGCCGGCGTCGCGACGCGCAGGCCCGCCGACAGCGTCATCTTCCAGAGCGCCGAGCTCACCGGCATGGACGCCTTCGAAGAAGTCGTCGTCGTCGACGACATCCGGAAGCTGACGGACCCGGGTCGCGAGCGGATGCTGGAAATCGTGCGGACCCAGGCGCCCGAGCTGCTGTCGGACTAGACGGAGGTTCGCATGGGTGGCGGCCGACTTCCGGGACCGACGTGCGTCGAGCGAGCCGGCGACGACCCGCGCGCGCAGCGCGGTTTCTCGGATCCAATTCCGCTCGGCGGCGGCGCCGGTTCGGCCGCGACGGTCACGCTCGCCGGCTGGCCGCGGGCCCTTACGTGGAACGACTTTCGCGACGTCGGCTCGCAGCCCGCAGGGGCGACCGAGGCCGCGCAAATCCACAGCGAGGCGGTGCAGCCGGAGCGTGTGGGCATCGCGCGCGAGGGCGGCAACTTGCGGCTGAGCGGCTACACGGTCCGCGTGCGCATCGTGAGCGACGACACGTGGGTGATCGCCGGCCAGAAGGGCGACGCGCTCCTGGTGCACGAGCAGGGTCACTACGACATCGTGGGTCTCACGGCGCGCGACATGGTGACCGACCTGGGCGCCATCCGGGCCTCGAGCGCAGCGGCCCTGCAGCAGCAGGTGACCGACGTCATCACGCGAGCCGGCGAGCTCGCCCAGCGGCTCGACACGCAGTACGACGGATCGGGGAAGGGCGGCACGAACCACGGCGCAGACAGCGCGGCCCAGGGCCGCTGGAATGCGCATCTACGCGCCTGTCGCGAGAACAACACCCGTCTGGCCGGCGCACCCTAGCTCACCAGGGGCTTCGGCTCCAGCCTCTGCCGACGGCTGTCGACTCCTTCAGCCTTCAGCCGCGGAGCGACGCCAGCTGGCGGAACGCGGGCGCGCGAACCTCGAAAAGGGGATGGCCGGCCGATGCAAGCGCCAGCTCGATGGCCGCGGCGGCACGGGTGCGTTGCCTCCCGGTGTGCAGCGCACGCCACAGCGATTCGGCGGTGACGGGCTCTCCGAGCATGTAGCGGGTGTCGCTGCGGAACTCGCCCTGCGCCTCGCTCCACCACTGCTGCAGCGTCTCCTCGTTCGGCCACGGCAGGTTCTCGTCGGGGTCGAGCGCGACGTCGTCGTCCGC
>DATLIL010000427.1:0-4971 GCA_035539475.1 Polyangiaceae bacterium | reverse complement strand
CGAGCTCGAGGTCAAGACGCTGCTGGAGGCCTTCTCGCGCGTCGTGACCAGCGGCGATCCCGAGCTGCTGCTCGTCTCGGGATATTCGGGCGTCGGCAAGTCTTCGCTGGTGGGCGAGCTCGGCCGCGCGCTCGTGGTGGCGCGAGGCCTCTTCGCCACCGGCAAGTTCGATCAGTACAAGGCCGACGTCCCCTACTCCACGCTGGCCCAGGCGTGTCAGGTGCTCGTGCGCAGGTTGCTCGTTGCCAGCGAGCCGGAGGTGGCGACCTACCGACGGGCCATCGAGCAGGCGCTGGGCGGCAAGGGGCGGCTGATCACCGATCTGGTGCCCGAGCTCGAGCTCGTGATCGGGCCACAGCCGGAGCTACCGGAGCTATCCGCGAGTGAGGCGCAGAATCGTTTTCACGCCGCGCTGACGGAGTTCATCGGCGTGTTCGCCGAGCGCGACCATCCGCTGGTGCTGTTCATCGACGACCTGCAGCGGCTCGACTCGGCCAGTCTGAAGGCCCTCGAGGCCGTGCTCTCCTGCCCGGACCTGCGCTATCTCCTGGTGATCGGCGCCTACCGCGACAACGAGGTGGGCCCCGGGCACCCGCTGCCCGCGTTTCTGGATTCGATCCGTCAGACCGCGGTTCCGGTTCGTCAGATCGTGCTCGAGCCGCTGTCCGCGGAGGATCTGGGGCGGCTCGTAACGGATACCCTGCACACCGACGCCGCGCGGGCGGCGCCGCTGGCCGAGCTGATCCTGGAAAGGACCGGCGGCAATCCGTTCTTCGCCATCCAGTTCCTGGGCATGCTGCACGAAGAAGGTCTGCTCACCTTCGATCAAGCGGGAGGGGGCTGGCGCTGGGACATCGCCCGGATCCAGGAGAAGGGCCTCAGCGCCAACGTGGTGGAGTTGATGCTGGTCAGGCTCGGTCGCTTGAGCCAGCCGACGCGCGCCGCGCTGCAGGCGCTGGCATTTCTGGGCAACGAGGCCAGTGTCGAGAAGTTGGCGCTCGTGCTCGAGAGCAGTCCGACACAGACGCGCTCCGACCTGTGGCCGGCGGCCCTGGCCAATCTGTTGACCCCCAGCGGCCAGAGCTATCGCTTTGCGCACGATCGCATCGAGGAGGCCGCCTACGCGCTGCTACCCGAGTCGAAGCGAGCGGCCGAGCACCTGCGCATCGCCCGTTTGCTGCTGACGCACGCGAGCCCCGCAGAGATCGAGGAGGACATCTTCCAGCTCGCCGATCAGTTCAATCGCGCCCTCGACCTCGTGCATGACCCGGCGGAGCGAGCTCGGGTCGCGGAGCTCGACTTTCGCGCCGGGAAAAAGGCCAAGGCTGGAACCGCCTACGCCTCGGCACAGAGCTACCTGGCGCACGCTTGCGCGCTCTTCGATGGCGATACCTGGGACAGCGCGTACGAGTATGCTTTCGAGCTGACGATCGAGCTCTCGGAGTGCGAGTACCTGGTCGGCAACTTCGAGCGAGCGGAAGAGCTCTTCTCGCGCCTGCTAAAGCGAGCCCGCTCGCGCACCGATCGCGCCAAGGTCCGTCGCCTGCAAGCCAAGCTCTATCAGGTGACCGGCCGCTTCCAGGACGCGGTGACGGCCGGACTGGAAGGGCTGGCCGACTTTGGCGTCACCTTCCCCGCGACCGCAGCCGAGGTCCCGCTCGCGGTGGCGCGGGAGGTGACGGAAGTGAAGGCGAACCTCGGCGGACGCAGCGTCACGGACCTGTTGAACGCGCCGCTCGCCACCGACGCCGACGCGCGCGACGTGATCGCCCTGATCGTCGAGGTCCTGGCCGCCGCTTACAACGCCAAGTCGCCGTTCTTCGCGCTCCTGATCCTCAAGGCCGTCAACCACAGCCTGCGCTTCGGCACCACCCCCGAGTCCTGCGTGGCCTACGGCTTCCACGGGCTGGTCTGCATCGCGCTGTTCGACGACGTGACCTCGGCCTTCGAATACTCCGAGCTGTCGCTGCTGCTGCAAGAGCGCTTCCGCGACAAGACGCTCAGGCCCTCGCTCCTGCATCTGCGCGGCTCGTCGATCAACTACAAGCGCAGGCACTTTTCCACGAGCCAGCCGATCCTCGACGAGGGCTACGCGGTGGCTCTCGAGTGCGGCGATCTGGTCTACGCCGGCTACATCTCGATCATCTCCGTGTGGCACCACTTCGAGAGTGAAGAGACCCTCGATCGGGCCTTCGACGCCTCGCTGCGCTACACCGCCTTCCTCAAGCAGAGCAAGAACTTCACCGTCCACCACCTGATCCGGCAGTACCAGCAGTTCTTCCTCTGTCTGAAGGGTCTGACGCGCGGCCCGCTCAGCCTCGACGACGACTCCTTCGACGAGGCCAGCTGCATCGAATACTTCGAAAGCGCGGGCTACGGCGTCGGCCTCGCCATCCACGCCACGTTGAAGCTGATCGCGGCCTACGTCTATGAACGGTTCGACGAAGCCTTCGAGTTTGCCCGCGAAGCCGAGGCGCGCGTCAGCGACATCGTCTTTTCAGCCACCGAGACGACCGAGACCTTCTATCACGCGCTGACCCTGGCGGCGGTCCACGACAAGGCCAGCCCGGAGCGCAAGGCCGAGCTCGTCCTGGCGCTGCAGGGCAAGCTGCGCCGGCTCAAGACCTGGGCCGCGAACTGCCCCGAGAACTTCCTGCACCGCCGGCTCCTGGTCGAGGCCGAGCTGGCGCGCATCGAACGTCGCGATCTGGAAGCGATGAGGCTCTACGATCGCGCCATCGAAGCCGCGCAGCACAACGCCTTCGTGCAGAAGGAGGCCCTGGGCTGCGAGGTGGCCGCGCGCTTCTACCTCGAGCGCGGCTTCCCCTCGATCGCGCACGCCTACTTGCGGCGGGCACGCGCCAACTACCGGCGCTGGGGAGCGCTGGGTAAGGTCAACGACCTGGATCGGCATTACCCCGGCATGGCCCAGCAGGAGCCGGAGGGCGTGGGGCTCGATCTGTCCAGAGTGGTGAAGGCTTCGCAGGCCGTATCCGACGAGATCGTGTTCGAGAAGCTGATCGAAAAGCTCATGACGAGCGTGCTCGACCAGGCCGGCGCGCAGCGCGGCCTCTTGCTCTTGCCCACGGCCGACGGGCTCACGATCGAGGCCGAAGCGCAGCTTACTGCCGAGGGCGTCGAGGTGCGCGGGCAGCGCGGGGCGGCGTCCCCCGATCAGTTACCAGTCACGGTCCTGCGCTACGTGGAGCGCACGCACGAGAACGTGATCCTCGATCACGCCAGCGCCAGCGGATGTTTCGTCAGCGATCACTACGTCAAACAGCACAGGGCCAAATCGATTTTGTGCGTGCCGCTGCTGAAGCAAGCGCGCCTGGTCGGCGTGCTCTACCTGGAAAACGCCCTCAGCCCTGGCGCCTTCACGCCCGATCGCGTCGCCACGCTGCGTGTGCTGGCCTCACAGGCGGCGATCTCGCTGGAGAACGCCGAGCTCTACGCCAGGGTGATCGCCGACGTCCGCGAGCGCGAGCGCAAGGAGCAGGCGCTACGCATCTCCGAGGAGCGCTTCTCCAAGGTCTTCCGCGAGAACCCGACGCCGATGGCGGTGATCCGCAGCCGGGACGGCGCCTACGTGGACGCCAACAAGAGCTTGCTCTCCCTGCTCGGTCGCACCCCCCCGGAGCTGCTCGGTCGTTCTGCCAAAGAGCTCGGCCCTGCCTTCGTGGAGCTGGTGCAGACGCTGCGCCAGACCGCCGGCGAAGAAGCGGCGCGGGAGCTCGCGGTCGAGCTGCCGACGCGCGGCGGGAAGATCCGCTCGCTCCTGGTTTCGAGCGAAGCGATCGAGCTCGACGGCGAGCGCTGCTTCTTGGTGAGCCTGACGGACGTGACGGAGCGCAACCTGGTCGAGGCCAAGCTGCACCAGGTGCAAAAGATGGAAGCCGTGGGCAGCGTGGCAGGAGGCATGGCGCACGACTTCAACAACTTGCTGATGCTGATCAACGGCAACAGCGAGCTCGCCATGATGAACATGGAAGCGTCCGATCCCAACTACGAGCTCGTTCGCGCGATCTTCGAGTCCGGCAGCCGCGCGGCGGATCTGACGCGCAAGCTGCTCGCCTTCGGCCGCAGAGAGAGCGTGGAGCCCAAGGTCTGGCGCCTGGACGCGATCGTGGCCGAGATGGAGCGTATCTTGCGCCGCTTGATCCCGGAGAGCGTCGAGCTCGTCACCACTCTGGCCGAAGGCACCGGCTCGGTGCTGGTCGATCGCGGCCAGGTCGAGCAGATCATCCTGAATCTCGCCATCAATTCGCGCGACGCCATGCCGGGCGGCGGCAAGCTCTCGCTCGAGACCGCCAACGTGGTCCTCGGCCCACACTGGCGCGACACCCTGCTGGAAGCCGCGGCGGGCCCCTACGTCATGCTGGCCGTGAGCGACACCGGCACCGGCATGACCGAGGACGTCAGGACACACGTGTTCGAACCGTTCTTCACCACCAAGGAGCTCGGCAAGGGCAGTGGCCTCGGGCTGGCCGTCGTGTACGGCATCGTGAAGCAGGCGGGCGGCAACATCTCGCTCTCGAGCGAGCCCGGCCGCGGCACCGTGATTCGCGTCTACTTCCCGCGCGTGGCGCTGGGAGCAGAGACGACCGTCGACACCAGCCACGCACGCAAGCCCCGCCCGCCTCAGGGTCAGGAAACGGTCTTGCTGGTCGAAGACGAGGCCGCCGTCCGCAAGTTCGTGGCCCGCGCACTGCTCGCGCAGGGCTACGACGTGCTCCAGGCCGAGAGCGGCCGTCTGGCGCTCGAGGTGCTCGACCAGTCGCGACGCCGCGTCGACATCGTGGTGACCGACGTGATCATGCCGGACATGGGTGGACGAGAGCTCGGTGCACACCTGCGCCAGCGCTTCCCCAACATTCCGATCCTGTACATGTCGGGCTACGCCAAGGATCTCGACCAGAAGGTCGCGGGCATGAATCAGAACGAGGCTTTCCTGGCCAAGCCCTTCGCCCC
>DATLIL010000426.1:0-4681 GCA_035539475.1 Polyangiaceae bacterium | reverse complement strand
GCCGCGGGCGTGGGTGTCGTGCTCGGTCTGGCCTCCTTCGCCGTGACCACGGCCGCGTTCAACCTGCCCGCCACGACCATCGCCACCGAGCTCGGTTGCTTCGTCGTCGCTGCGGGCATGGCCTACTGCGGTCGCGCCGCGCTCGACCGCTTCGTCGGCAAGCCCGCAGACAAAGCAAGCTAGGGTTTGGGCGGAGTCGCCTTGCCGAACCAGCGCACGGCCTCGGCCTCGCTCTCGAACACCTCGGCCCTGGCGTGCGAGGCGCCGCACAGGCTCTTGAACTGGACGGCCTGGATCGGTGCAGGGCCGGCCAGCACGGCCACCGGCACGTTGACCTTGGCCGCCGCCGCAAAGATGGTGAGCAAGGCGTCACGCGTCTTGGGGCCGAACGTCGTGGGGCCGCGCCGCACGTCGAAGACCAGGCCGCGGTAGGGCGTGGCCGGACGCAGCACGGTCTCCGTCAGGTAGTCGGAGATCTGTCGCGCGTTGCGCGCGCCGTCTTCCGGGCTGAGATCCTCCCGGATCCAGATCTGACAGATCACGACACCGTCGCGAACGGAGATCAGGTGATTGTCGCCGCTGACCAGACGCATGGACCGTGACAGTGTAGCAGCCGGCCGGGACGCTCACATGCCGTGGCCGGGGCCGATGATCTTGAGCCAATTTTCTTCGGCGTTCCAGCCCTGGGGGACGTGAGGCGGATGATGGCAGGCGCTGGCGCAAATGTTCTTTTGCGGCACGGCTTGCAGCAAGCTCTTGTCGTTCGGGCTGTCGACGTGGCGCGAGCCGGGGCCGTGACAGACCTCGCACTGCACGTCGGCGAACTTCTCGACGTGCGTGACGTTGGAGCCGCCGGGCTGCTCGTAGCCGGTGACGTGACAGCCGACGCAGTCCAGGTTGAACTGCTTGTGCTGATTGGCGAGCGTCTCGTAGGCCTTGGCGTGGCCGGTCTTGTCCCAGAACGCGCGCTCCTCGGCGTGGCAGGTCGTGCACTTCTCGATGCCCACGAACGAAGCCTGGCCCGCGATCGCCGGCTTCGGCGGCACGTCCTTGAAGGCCTCGCGGTTGTGCTCGTTCACGCGCTGGTAGTACGAGCTCAGGTGCTGCGCGGCCTTGCTGTCGGTACCCAGCGACTCACGCACCTCCACGAGCTTGTAAGTGAAGAAGCTGCCGTCCTTGGGCGGCGTCGGGCGGCTCAGCTCTTCGAGCTCGCGCTTCTTGGTCCTCATGCTCTCTTGCAGCGCGCCGCGATCGGCAGAGTTGTCGGGCAAGCGCTTGAGCCGCGCCTCGAGCTCGGCCAGGCTGAGCCGTAGGCTCGTGCGTCGCTCTTCCGCCGCCGTGCCGGACGCGTCCTCGAACTCGAGATCCTTGTCGTCGACGAAGAAGTCGACGACGGCGACCGCCTGCAGATGGTTCGGCGTCTCGACCACGAGCGTCTTGCCGAGTATCACCGCGGGCGTGGGCGGATCGTTGCCCTCGCCCTGATCGGCGGGCTTGCCGACCAGCATCAGGTGAAAACCGGGCACGGCCTCGGCCAGCCGCAGCGCCTCGCCGCGCGGCAGCGCCACCAGCGCGACCTTGATCTGTGCCCCATTCTTGTCGAGCTCGGCCAGCGCGCGCTGGAGGTCCGCCTTGGCGTCACGAACGCTGACGCCCTCGGGTAACGCTCCCTTGTACGACGGCGCGCTCACGCCGGCGACTCCGACGCGGTGAGTGCCCACGTCGTAGATGCGCGTCGCCGAAGGCTTGGTGCCGGCCGCGTCGACGTTGGCGGCGAGCATCTGGATGCGATCGTCGCTGAGCTTGGTCAGCGCCTCTGCGCCCGCCGCCCAGTCGTTCTTACCAGGAGCCCAGGCGCGCAAGCCGAGATCACCGAGCGACGCGGCGAGCGCCTCCGCCTTCCAGCGGTTCTGCGTCGCCTTGCGCTCGTCGAGCACGGGGTCCATGAAGAAGGTGGGGCCAGCGCCGAGCACCAGCGAGTGCGGCGCCTGCGCCTTGTCCTTGTCGATCAGCGCCGCCAGGTGATCGACGCCGCCGAGCATGTCCTTCACGCACCCACACGGTTCGAGCGCTCCGGCTGGAGTCGACACCAGGTAGAGGCGAACCGCTGGAGGGGCCTTGGTGACGTGGTTCGGTGTGGGGGTCGGTGTGCACTTACAACCACCGCCCAACGCAAAAAGCCCCGTAAGTCCGCAGGCCAGCAGGAAGGAACGACCGTAGCGCCACACGCGCACGCTCATAGCATCGGCCGTCCGCCGAGGCGAATGAGCCGCCCCACTCCGATCCTGGTGCTAGCGACCTTCGAGACAGACGCTCATAATCGTACGGTGGCTGCCCCGGGCCGAGAGCTGGGCGACCATGGTGTCGCTTTTGGGCCGTTCGTGCTGGAACGGAGAATCGCAGTAGGCGGTACCGCGGAAGTGTTTCTGGCACACGCCAACGGCGGACCGGCCGGCGCAAAGCTCGTCGTCAAGAAACTGTTACCCGCATCGGGCGAAGGCCAGCGCTACAACGTGCTGGAGAAGGAAGCCGCCCTCCACCGCTACGTGGACCACCCTAACGTGGTCACGGTCTACGGCGCCGGGATGGTGCGCGACGAGCCGTACCTGGCGATGGAGTACGTGGAGGGCGTCGACCTCTACCGCCTGCTCGGCCGCCTCGAGGCCGAGGGCAAGGATTTGCCCGTCGCCGTCGCGGTGCTGATCGCGCGCCGCATCGCCGAGGCGCTCTCGGCGGTGCACGTCGCCCGCGACACCAACGGCCAGCCGCTCGGCATCGTTCATCGCGACGTGACGCCGTCGAACGTGTACCTCTCGATCGCGGGCGCGGTGAAGCTCGGCGACTTCGGCATCGCGCGCGTGGAGTTCGACGCGCAGAGCACGCAGCCGAGCGTGGGCTTGAAGGGCAAGCTCGGCTACCTCGCGCCCGAGCAGGTCTCGGGCGATACGTTCGACCACCGTGCGGATCTCTTCGCACTGGCCGCGCTCTTCGGTGAAATGCTGATCGGCGAGCGCGTTTTTCCCGGCAACGGCCAGCTGGCGGTGCTGCTCGCCATCCGCGACGGCAACGTCGAGCCGCTCGACCGGGCCGCCCCGCGCCTGCCTCCCGAGCTCGTGGCCATCTGCAAGAAGGGTCTGTCCGTGGATCCGGCGGCGCGCTTCCAGTCGGCGTCCGAGTTTGCCCGCGCGCTCGAGCCCTTCGAGCGCCCCTCGGACATCGCGCTGATGCAGGAGCTGTCTGCCCAGGTTTTGTGGGCGCTCGACTCGAAGGAGCTGGCCCGCCGCATCGAGGTCAAGGTCAAGGATTCGGTGCGGCGCATGATGGCGGTCAAGGCGCTGGGCTCGAACTCCCCGCCCACGCAGGCGAAGCTCGCGAGCGTGCGCCGGCCGAGCGGCGAGACCTTCGACAACGTACCCTTTGCCAGGCTGGTCGAGCTCATCACCAGCGGCGCCGTCGGCCCCCACGACGAGGTCTCGCTCATGGGCGAGCCCTTCCGCAAGGTGCGCGAGATCCCCGACCTCGCGCGCCACGTCTTGCCCTCCACCACCGCGCTCACCGGTCGCTTCACCGAGCCGGGCGTGCCCGACTATCAGGCGCTGCTCACCGAAACACCGATGCTGGCCGTGCTCGCCCACCTGCGCAGCCGCCGCGAGACGGGCGCGCTCTTCGTGCAGCGCAGCGTGAGCCCGAACGACGTACGCAAGGAGATCTACCTCGACGCCGGCAAGCTGCACCACGTCGCTTCGTCCGATCGCAACGAGCTCCTCGGCGAATACCTGGTGCGGCGCGGCCGGCTCTCGCGCCCCGATCTCGAGCGCGCGCTGGCGGAGCTCGACGAACAGGGCGGCCAGCTCGGCGACACGCTGATCAGCATGGGTCTCGTCGGTGCGCTCGATCTGTTCCGCGCCATCCGCGATCAAGGCCGCGATCGCGTCGCTGCCCTGTGCGCGTGGACCAACGGCCGCGCCACCTTCTATCGCGGCACGACCGCCATGCGCGTCGACTTCCCGCTCGACCTCGACATCGCACACGGCATGATGGCGGGCGTCGTGGTCTCGACCCAGGGTGAGCCGCGCAAGGCGTTGCCCGCCGGCGCCACCCCGGTGCTCCCGGGCCCGCGCGCCAGCACGCTGAGCGACCCCATCGAGATCGAATCCGCCCCCGCAGCGCTGCGCGCCGTGATCGCGCTCTTGCCCGAAAAGCTCACGATCGAGACCATGATCCTGCGCCTGACGCTCGAGCCCGCCAACCGCGAAGGCCGCAACGTCGGCTCCCGCGAAGCCTGCGCCGCCCTCGCCGCCGCTCACCGTCTCGGCTGGGTGCGCTGGAAGTAACCCGGCCGGCGTCAGCCACAAAGGCTCCGTCCCACGCCGTCCGTCTTGATTTGGCTGCCGCTGCTGGCGCACAGCCTCGTGGTCTCTCACGCGAGCTTCCAGGTCGTTCTGCTTGGGGAATGGCCGCAAAGGCGCAAAGGCCTGATTTTGTTTGGCTGCCGCTGCTGCGCATCGCGTCCCGGTCTCTCGTTGCGAGCATCAGGCGTCGTTCTGCTTGGGGGGGGAATGGCCGCAGAGACGCAGAGATCGCAGAGGTCGGATTGGATTGGGCTGCCGCTGCTGGCGCATCCGCCTAGCGATCTCGTGCGCGAGCTTGAGGGGTCATTCCGCTTGATCACAGGAAGCCG
>DATLIL010000425.1:0-1745 GCA_035539475.1 Polyangiaceae bacterium | reverse complement strand
CCTCGAGCCACGCCTCGACCTCTGCGGCGACCTCGGATGACTGCAGCTCGATCTCGACCTCGTCGTCGATGCGACCGTGGGGGAACCGAGTGCGATCGATCTCGAGCTCCAGATTGAGACCGCTCGGCAGGGTCACGGGCACGACTTTCCGGATGTTTTCGAAGCTGCCGACCACCCCGAGCCGGCGCCCTTCGAGCACGTGCTCGAAGTCGCGCCAGAGCGCGTCGAAAGCGGCGTCCGTGACTCGCGAGCGGAGCTCGGCCAGGGCGTCGGCGTCGCTCGTGAGGATGCTGTCGGCGAGGTCGGGCGGAATGCGCGTCTCGGCTTCGAGCTTGGTGCTCGTGCTGGCGCCCACGGACGTGAGCGTGCCCTTGGCCGTCAGGATCCAGTCGGAGTCGCTCTCGTGCCGCAAGCGCAGTGCGTGGAGGGTGGCGTTCAGCCGGCCATCGTCCGTGTCGAAGACGTGGTTCACCTGGCGCTTCTCGTGCGGCTCCTTGGCGCCCAGCGCCGCGAGCAAGCGCTCCGCGGCGCGATCGCCGACGAGCAACCTCTTGAGCTCGATCTCGTGACTCACGGCACCACGTCGGCGGCCGTTCTCGGCAGCAGGCGGTAGAGAGCGTTGAACTGGTCGAGCACGCCGGTGAGCGTAGTGTACGTCTGGTCGACGACGGGCGCAGCCCCATAGAAGAAGTCGTCGACGGTCAGGATCTGTTGATCCGATTCCAGGGTCACCACGTCGAAGGCGTTGCTGGCGCCGAGGTGGCTGACCCTGACGTTCTGGACCTGCACCAGCACGCTCTCGTAGTTCTCGACGAATCCGCCGGTTTGAGAGCCCTGGGTCGCGAGGTCCGTGTCCGAGGCGATCGCGCTGAGAGCGACGACCGTAGGCTGCGGAAAATCACCACAGCCGCTGCCGAGCACCTCGAAGGCGGTCGGCGACACGAGCTCGGTGCTGTTCGCGTTCTCGGTGAGCGTGCCGGTCAGCTGGACGCAGTCCCCGATCGCCAACCCGTCGAGGCCCAGGTTGTCGCTCTCGCCCAGAGTCGCGAAGACGTGGATGCCGGCGTATTCGGGGTAGGCATGAGGGCTGATCGTCACGCCGTTGCCCTCTTGCAAGAACAGGTGCCTGGCCCCGGTGTCCCGGATCGCCGTGACGTAGACCGGGAAGGTCGTCACCTGCGTGCCGGCCGCGACCGTTCCGTCTTGTAGTTCCTGCAAGCGACGCACGTTGCAGTTCGGGCTGGCGGTGGCGCCGTTCTCGCCGTTGCAGGCGCGGTCGTCACAGTCCTGGTCGCCGTCGCCGTCGTTGTCGAGCGCGTCGTCGCAGACTTCGCTGCAGGCCGTCAGCCAGGACATCTTGCAGTCGTCGTCCTCGCAGTCCTGATCACCGTCGCCGTCGTTGTCGCTGCCGTCTGCGCAGAGCTCGTCGCTGTCTTCGCTGGGCAGGCCGCTGCCAGCAGCGCCGGCCGCGCCCGCCGCAGCATCGGATGACCCGGCCGCGCCGCCTCCACCGCCTACGACGTCGGCCACGCCACCCGTTCCGGCGCCCACTTCGAGAGAGCCACCTTGTCCGCCGATTTCGCCGGTCGAAGCCCCTCCAGCAGTGTCGCCGGCGCTTCCCGCGTTCGAGTCGCCGCTGCCGCCAGCGCTCTCGCCACCGCCCGGCTGCTCACCCGAGCCGTCCCCACCGTCGGCCGAGCTCCTCGCGGACTGCGTCGATCTGCTCGGGCTCGTTCACGTCCATC
>DATLIL010000424.1:0-7591 GCA_035539475.1 Polyangiaceae bacterium | reverse complement strand
ATCGTGTACCGGCTGTACACGATAATTCAGCTCGATAGCGAGCGATGACGGCGTCAGAACCACTCGTCCGTCGGAAGTGGCTTTGCCAGGTACGTCGTCTAACGATGCCTCGAGGTTGGAAGGGAGCGGAAGGCGCGTCGTAGTGGCTCTCGGGAGACGGTCGCCGTGCGGTCGAGTTCCTCGCTCTCCGCTGCCGCCCGACGCCCTGCTCGAGCGCCGGCAAGAGGTCAGGAATGCGCTCAAAGAGCTCCAGGAAGTGGCCGCGCTGCAACGTGAGGAACATGCAGGGCGAGAGAGTGCGAATCGTGGCCGTGCGAGGTACGTCGCGCAATAGGGCGATTTCAACGAAGTGATCGCCAGTCTCGAGCACCGCCACCGTCCTTTCGGCGTCGCCCTCCTCGCCTTTGGTCACCGCAACCCGCCCGCGAGCGATGATGTAGAACCGGTTCGCCGGGGTCGCCTTCTCGACGCACGAGGCGATCGGCGGGGACCTGCTCCGAGGCGAAGCGATGACTCACCTCTGCGAGGAAGGCGGGCTCGAGATCGCGGAGCAGCGGGGTGGCCGCTGCGTTCCCAGATTTACTCGCTGATGAAGGGACAGATCGGAGGCAGCAGGAGCACCAAAGTTTCGATCGCCCGCGCCCATTGTAGCCGGCAGGCCGGAAGCGCCGTGCTCACTGTCATGCAGGGAGAGGATCCCTGGCTACCTCGGAAGGTCAATCCGGCAGGGTGATGCTTTGGAAACTGATTTGGGCGGCATCAGACCTGGGCCAACCCGCCGTCCACGAACAGCTCCGATCCGGCCACGTAACTGCTCTCGTCAGAGGCGAGGAAGGACACGGCCTTAGCGATCTCCTCTGCGCGCCCTAGCCTGCCCAGAGGGATGTGCTGGGCGTACGTCGCCTCGAGCTGGGTGCTGTCGGCCTTGGCGAGCCCGCGCAGCCCCTCGGTGTCGGTGTTGCCCGGGCTGACCACGTTCACCCGGATCTTCCGCGCCTTGAGATCCGAGGTCCAGGTGCGGGCGAAGGAGCGCAGCGCCGCCTTGGTGGCGCTGTATACGCTGAGGGAGGGGAAGCCCTTGGTGGCCGCCACCGATGCGTTGACGCGATCCAGTGTCACCCCGGACTGCTCAACCAAGTGCTGGTCAACCTGATCGCCAACGCCATCGACGCCATGGGTGAGGGTGGAACGCTGACGTTGACGACGGCCCGGCAGGGTGACGACTTCGTGATCACCGTCGGCGACACCGGATGCGGCATCCCGCATCACTTAAAGGAACGAGTGTTCGAGCCGTTCTTCACTACGAGACCCGTCGGACAGGGAACCGGCCTCGGATTGGCCATCGCCTACGCCCTCGTCCGCAAGCACGGAGGCTCGCTCGAGCTCGACAGCGTGGAGGGGCGGGGCACGGTCGCGACGATTCGACTGCCGCAAGGAGACAGAGATGGAAAACGAGACGCATCCGGCCGCCAGGGAGGAAGCCATGCAGACTCCTAGAGCCAGCGTCCTCGTGGTGGACGACGAGCCTCAGGTCCTGGTCGCGCTCGAGGACCTGCTGTCCGACGAATTCGTTGTCCACAAGGCCGACTCGGGAGAGGAAGCGCTGCGCGTGGTCAGACGCGAGCCGGAGATTGCCGTCGTGGTCACCGACCAGCGCATGCCGGAGATGCGCGGCGACGAGCTCCTGGCGAAGCTCCGGCACAAGTCCGACGCCACCAGGATCCTACTCACCGGCTATGCCGACCTGTCCGCGGTGGCCCGCTCGGTCAACGAGGGCGGCATCTTCGCCTACGTGACCAAGCCGTGGGATCCGCAGGACTTGCACAACAAAGTACGTAACGCCGCGGAACAATTCCGACTCGCGCGCGAGCTGGCGTTCGAGCGTAGGCTGCTCCATGACCTCATGAACAACGTTCCGGACGGGATCTACTTCAAGGACCGAGAGCTGCGCTTCCTCAGGGCCAATAGCGCGTTCGCCCGGACAACCCTCGGCGCGCAGCCGACGGAGCTGGCGGGCAGACGGCTAAGCGAGCTTCTGCCGAGGTCGGTGGTCGTCCAGCAGATAGAGACTCACGAGTACCAGCTCCTGGCCAGCGGTACGCCGGTCGTGGACGCCATTCGTGAGCACCGCGCCACGGATCGGCAATACTGGTTCTCCGAGACCAAGGCGCCGATCCGCGGCAAGCAGGGTGAGATCGTCGGTCTGGTCGGGATTGCTCGCGACGTCACCGATAGGGTCGAGACGCAACAGGCGCTGATCGAGAGCGAACAGAGGCTGCGCAGACAGAGTCACATCCTCAAGGCGATCCTCGATGGCATGGGCGAGGGCGTGGTCGTGGCCGATCAGTCGGGCAAGTTCCTGCTCTTCAATCGTCAGGCGGAGAAGCTCCTCGGAAGGGGCGCTCGCAGCGTCCCGGCCGAGTGTTGGGCCGAGAACTACGGGCTGTTCTTGCCTGATCAGAAGACGCTGCTACCGGTGGACCAGAATCCGCTGCTGCGCGCCATGGCCGGCGACGCCGTGTCGGAAGCGGAGGTCTTCGTCAAGAACGAGACCGTAGCCGGACGCACGCTGGCGATCGTCGCTACGCCGCTCATGGATCCCAGCAACGAAGTGAACGGCGGCATCGCGTTGATCCGCGACGTCACCGAGCAGCGGCGGCTCGAGAAGCAGTTCTTGCGCTCGCAACGCATGGACGCCATGGGCAAGCTGGCTGGTGGCGTTGCCCACGACTTCAACAACCTGCTGGCCGTGATTCAGAGCTACGCCGAGCTCTTGCTCGAGCAGCTACCGGCCGGGGAGCAGATGCACGACGACGTCGAGCAGATGCTGCTCGCGACCAGGCGAGCCGGCAACCTGACGAAGCAGCTCCTGGCGTTCGGCCGCAGGCAGATCGGCCAGCCGCGCGCGTTGCAGCTCAACGACGTCGTCGCCGACATGAACAAGATGCTCAGCCGCATCATCGGCGAGCACATCCGGCTAGTGACGGAACTCGCGCCCTCGCTCGGTCTGATCCGAGCCGACGTCGTACAGCTGGAGCAGATCATCATCAATCTGACGATCAACGCTCGCGACGCCATGCCCGAAGGCGGCACGCTCACGATCCAAACGTCGATGACGGAAGGAGAGCCGGCGTTCGTGCGGCTCAGGGTCAGCGACACCGGTACCGGTATGAGCGAGGAGACACGGCAGCGGATCTTCGAGCCGTTCTTCACTACCAAGGAGGTGGGTAGGGGAACCGGCCTCGGTCTCTCCACGGTGTACGGCATCGTGCACCAGAGTGGAGGCCAGATCAGCGTCGAGAGCGAGCTAGGTAGGGGCACGAGCTTCACCATTCTACTGCCCTTCGTGGAGGCGTCGGACGACGACCGCCCCGCGGACACACGCTGGCCAGGTGACGAGAACGCCTCCGCCACGATCTTGCTGGTCGAAGACGATGCCGCCGTACGGCGAGTGACCTCGAGGATCCTGCGGGAACGCGGCTACAACGTCATGGAATGCGAGGGCGCTACGCAGGCACGACGATGGTGCAGCGAGCTCGGCTCGACGATCGATCTGCTCCTGACGGACATGGTCATGCCCGAGGTCAGCGGCACCGCCCTGGCCGCGGAGCTCTGCAGCAGCTATCCGCAGATGCGGGTGTTGTACATGTCGGGGTTTCCGCACGACGGCGCCGCGCGGGACGGATTCATCAACAACGGGAAGGCGTTCATCGAAAAACCGTTCAAGCCGGTCACCCTGCTCGCGAGGGTTCGTGAAGTGCTGGGCGCGTCCCACGCAGGAGGCAACGAATCGGGACGGTGACCTTCATGTTGGTCATCACTTGCCCGAGCTGGAGGCGGCGGCCTTCGGGGGGCGCAACGAGGGTAGTGACGACGCTACGGCGCGCCCGTGCTTCTTCGACGCCGCGAGACACTGGGCCCTCCGTTCCGGGTCATCGCAGAGAGCCAGGTTCATCGCGAGCTTGGCGAGCTCTCCTGCTTCCGCAGCCGCGATGCAAGCGTCGCAAGCCCGCGCTTCCCGCGAAACGAGCTCGCTGAAGGAAAAGGAGGAGCTTGGGATGGCATGCTCGTCGTGTCGCTCGGTAGGGCAGCCAAGTCCGTCGCTTCACCGGCGGTAGCCGCGGCGGGGGCGAGCAGGATGGTCTCCGGGCTGGCGGAACCGGGTACGTTTGCCGAGCTCACATCGCGAGGGTGACGGATCCTGCGCGGTGAAAGCGCGAAGAAGAGCGCGATCGCAATCAGCGGCAGCACGACAGCGACCAGTGCGAGGCCAGCGCGGCGCCGGCGAGAGACAGCCGGCTTGCGCGGCATCACGTCGTCGATCAGGGGCGGGCCCGCTTGCGAACTAGGTGTCGAGTCCATCGGAATGGTTCGATTCCGATGTGCGTCGGCCGCCGAGAGCTCGCGCAGGAATTCGGCGGCGCTGCTCGGACGTTGGTCGCTATTCTTGGAAAGAGCGCGCAGGATTGCGGCACGCATCGCTTCGGGAACGTTGCGCGGTGCGGAAACTTCGAAAGGGGTCGGTTCGATCGTCAGATGCTGCATCGCCCATGCGAGTGGCGTTTCGGCGGCGAAGGGCAGCCTGGCGGTGAGCATCTCGTAGCCCATCACGCCCAGGGAGTAGATGTCGCTACGGGGGTCGACCTCTCGTCCAGAGAACTGTTCCGGGCTCATGTACTGGGGAGTTCCGAGCACAGTACCTGGCGCGGTGAGCTTTCGATCCCTAGCGCCGCCGGCTGCCGAATGCGCTGCGATGCCGAAGTCGAGCAGCTTGACGAAGTCGGGCTCGCCGGCTGGCTGCGTGAGGACGACGTTGTCAGGCTTCAAATCGCGGTGGATGATCCCGAGACCGTGGGCCTCGTCGAGGGCCCCGCAGAGCTGACGCATGACGTTGACGACCCTCTCCGGTGGCAGCGGTCCTTCCTCGATGACCTCGGACAGCAACCTCCCGGCGACGAACTCCATGGCGATATACAGCGTGCCGTCTTCAGTGGCGCCAAAGTCGTAGAACTTGATCGTGTTGGGGTGTTCGAGCAGGACGACCGTACTGCACTCTCGATGAAACCGTGCGACGACGGACGGATCGGTGGCGAGGTCCTGATGCAGCGTTTTGATGGCGACTTTGCGCACGGCGGTGCCCATGCGTTGCTCGGCAACGTAGACCACGCCCATGCCGCCTTCGCCGAGTGCGCCCGTTACGAGGTAGCGGCCGCCAATGAGCTCACCAATCATTCGTGGCTTTCTTCCGTGCTATCGCTGGCAGCCGTCCGTGGATCAATATGCCCGGTTTGAAGCCAGGGTGGCCGGAAAGGGCGCCAACCAGACGTTGGCGGCACTTGACGGTGCGCGAGGCAGCCCCACGTAGGCGTTACGCTCCGACGTGACAAACGCCCCCCGATCCTGGCTGTCGCCCGTGGCTGCGGCAATCCTCGCCGCTGGTTCGCTCACCTGCGAGCAAAAGCAGCGCGAGGGGGGTAGGTCGTCGGGCGCATCTGAGGAGAAATCCATGCAGACCCTCTACGGCTTCGAAGCCAAGGACATCGACGGCAAGCTTATCAGGCTCGAACGCTACGCTGGCAAGGTCCTGCTCATCGTCAATGTGGCGAGCAAGTGCGGCTTCACGCCTCAATATCGCGGGCTCGAGTCCCTCTACCGCGAGCACCAGGCGCAGGGCTTCGTCATCCTCGGCTTTCCCTGCGATCAGTTCGGCAATCAGGAGCCTGGCACCGAAACTGAGATCAAGGAGTTCTGCTCGACGCAGTACGAGGTGTCCTTCCCGATTTTCTCCAAGATTGACGTCAACGGAGCGAACGCCCACCCGCTCTATCGCTTTCTCCGCGCGGAGCAAGTGGGTAGCTTCAGCCGCGACCTGCCCGGCGCCGAGATGCTCTACGATCACTTGGAAAAGAGTCGCCCGGATCTCCTGGGCAACGATGCAGTGCGCTGGAACTTCACGAAGTTCCTCGTTGATCGACGGGGCAACGTGGTCAAGCGCTTCGAGTCCGTGCACACGCCAGAAGCGATCGAGCCTGAGGTCACGATGCTGCTGGCGAAGAAGTAGCCCGGGTCTCGCGTTTGCGCGACGGAGACCTGCGGCGCACGTTCGCGCGCGACCGGGACGTGGATGCCTCGACCCTGCGCTCCCGGCCGCTCCCCCCACGAAGAGCCTGGTTTCGTTGCTGTCGCGCTCGAGCTCCTTGATGTGCGGTCACATTGACGAGCCAGCTGCCGTTGTCGAAGCGCCCGGTTCTGGACAATCGCGGGTTGTTGCATTTTGTCCGCCTAGCAGCGTCCGCGCGTGCGTCGAGAGTACGACGATATCCTCGTGCACAGTACCTGCAACCACCTAAGAACGTCGAGTGCAACGCCATGGCGATCGTCATGCGCGATAGGGGTTAGGCTGTTAGGAATAAGGGAGCGGGTTGTTTGCCCCAGCGAGCTGGGATCAAGCCAGAGGGTATCGATGCTCACGAGGTCACGCCCCGATCGCAGTTGCGTTGATTGCGGATGTTCTGCTCCGGCAGACGCATCGGAATACACGCTGTTCAGCAAGAAGTATGGTTGGCGGCTCACCAGGGAGATCTCGGCAACCGGTGAGCTTGTGCTTGAATGGAGATGCCCGGGGTGCTTTGCGAAGGTCCGTTCCAAGGGCGAGGGTGACCCGTAGCGAGCTCTGAGGATCCACGACCTCGTCGGTGACCGGGGAGCCGTCGTCGCATCCGTTGGCCTCCGGGATTTGATTAGCTCCTGCGGCTACGCCGTTGTACACGTGCCGGGCCGTGCGAGCCGCGCTGCTGATCGTCCTTCTGCTCTTGGGCTGCCTAGGCGCCATTCCTAGGGCCGTAGCTCTGCGCGGCTCCGATGAGATCCAGCGGCCGACCCAGCGCGAAGCGGTTGTGCTCGCACGTGGTCAGCCCGGGGATCTGCTTCGCATTGTCGAGACTAAGCGCCCACCGTCGCCTCCCTTCTATGGCACGGTCCCCCCGTTCGTTCCGCTGTCTGCGCGCCTCGACGTTCGAGCGATTCGAGCGACGAACGAGCTCGTTCAGAAGACGGCCGATCGGGCGCACGCGTTATTCGTTCTCATCGGCCCCCGATCTCCGCGTGCACCTCCTCCTGCTCGAGCCTGAAAAACGGTTCTTTTTCTGGAGCGGTTTCCTACCTGTGGAAGTTCGCTGACGGGCGTCTCTGCGACCCGTTGCGGACGAGGAGCATCTGAAATACCGAAAGAAAGACAGTCCACATCAAGGCAGGCAAGGAACAACCTGAGCCTTGGCATCAGCGGCACTTCCCCCTGCTCTTTGCGGGAGGCATGTTGCTGCTGCTCCTACTCGTGGTTGTATTGTCGCTTTCAGCCGACTGATTTCACGAACCCGAGAGCCGGGAGCATTGGCGAGTGCAACGGCCCGCCGATGCTCCCGCGCTTGAGTGCCCGTCTTATCCTTCTGAGTTCGGTCGCGGCGCCGAGCGACGATGGGGATAGGGATAGGTAGACGTTGTCCTCTGTGCCAATTAGATACAGTGACATTTAGGGGCACCGAGAGGGTCGATCGTCGAAACCGGCAACGCTGGCACATGACGTGCTTAGGTG
>DATLIL010000423.1:0-7417 GCA_035539475.1 Polyangiaceae bacterium | reverse complement strand
GGCGCGCGCCCTGGCTCAGTCGGATTTCGACAACGCGCGCCAGCGCGTGCTCTTGAGCGAGAAGCTCCACGCGCTGGCCCTGGAACGACTGAGTGGCGCCGCCGAGCGTTACGACGCTGGCAGCGCCACCTTCGATGTCGTCCTCGGCGTCGCTCGCCGGGCGCAGGCCCTCGGCCACGCGGCCCTGCACCTGCACCCGGCGCTGCCGAGCGCGCTGCAGGCCTCCCTCGCTGCCACGCAGAACCAGGGTGGCCGAGAGCCAGGTCAGGTAGGCGCTCCGCACCTCGCGCACGACCTTGTCTCGCGCTGCCTCCATGCTGGCGCTGGCGCCCTCGGTCTCGGCTTCGGCGGCGTCGATCGACGCCGTCGTACGGCCGAAATCGTAGATGCGCTGCTCCGCCGACACGGCCGCGCCGTAACCGAAGCGAGGCACCCACGGTATGTCGTCGCCGCTGATCGGTGGCGTGCCCTGAGTCAGGTACTCGTTGCCGTTCACGTCGCGCACGCGGATGAGCTGTCCGCCCGGGCCGCCGCGGGCGAAGAGCTGGAGCCCCACGCGCGGCCGGCGCCCGCTCCTGGCCAGGTCGACGCTCGAGCGCGCGCCTTGCAGGCGTGCTCGCTCGACCTCCAGCGCGGCGCGGCGCGACAGCGCCTGAGCCTCGAGGCGCTCGAGGCGTACCAGCTCCTCTGCGGCTGCGACTTTCGAGCAGAGAAGCAGGGCGAGTGCTGCGAGGCTGGTCTTCACACGGCCCTCATTCGTGACGCAGCGCCTGGATCGGCTCCAGGCGCGAGGCGCGGCGCGCCGGCAGATAACCGAAGAAGACGCCCACGAAGATGCCGAAGCTGAGCGAGACCAGGACGCCCAGCGGCGAGATGATACGCGGCCAATCCATCTTGGCTGCGACCACGACCGCCGCGGTCACGCCGATGGCCACGCCCGAGAGTGCGCCGCACAGGGACAGCATCACCGCCTCGAGCAGGAACTGAGACATGATCTGCCGCGGCGAGGCGCCGACGGCCGAGCGGATGCCGATCTCCTGGGTGCGCTCGGCCACCGAGACCAGCTGGATGTTCATGATGCCGATGCCGCCCACGACCAGGGCCACCGCCGCCACGCCGCCGAGCAGGGCGCTGATGATGCGCGAGGTCGCGTCGACCGCGCGGACCACGTCGAGCGGGCTCGAGATCACGAAGTCGTCCAGATCGCCGGACTCGATGCCGTGCGTGCGGCGCAGAATGGCGGTCGCCTCATCCGTCGCCGCCGAGAGCAACGAGACGTCCTGTGGCTGGACTTCGATGAACGTGTAGCCCGTGGCCGCGCCGAGGTAGGCCTCGAAGGTGGTGAGCGGCAGGATCACGATGTCGTCGAGATCGGTGCCGGCGGTGTTGTGCCCCTTGCTCTCGAGCACGCCCACCACGCGGCAGCTGAGCGTCCCCGCCACGTCGAGTGTTGCGCCCAGCGGGTCGCGCCCGGCGAAGAGCTCGCGCACCGGCGTGGCGCCGATCACGCAGACCTTGGCTCGCCGCCGGAGCTCTGCCTCGTCGAAGAGGCCGCCCGACTCGATGCGCCACTCACGCACGCCGGGAAAGGCAGGCGTGGCGCCCCACAACATGGTGAAGCGAGATTTGCCCTCGAAGCCGACGTCGGCGTTGCGCCGCTGCAGCGGCAGGACGTGCCGCACCGTCGTCATTTCGCGCGTGAGCGCCGAGACGTCGGCCGGCGTCAGCGGCTGGGAGGCCTGACCGCGCGCCTGGTGCACCTCGGACACGGTGCTGATGCGGAAGACGTTGACGCCGAGCGGCTGGAACTGGAGCACCACGGCTTCGCGCGCGCCCTCGCCGAAGGCCACGGTGGCGATGAAGGCGGCGACGCCGATCGAGAGCCCCAGCACCGTCAGCGCGCTGCGGCCCGGATAGCGTGCCACCACACGGAAGGCGCTCACCACGGCCTCAAGCCAGCGGGGCAGGGGGCTCCTCCTTGCCGACGACGTGGCCGTCAGAGAGCTCGAGCTCGCGGTCGGCGAAGCTGGCGACCGCGGCGTCGTGCGTGACGATCACCATGGTCAGGCGTTCGCTGCGGCGGAGCTCGAGCAAGAGCCGCATGATCTCCTGGCCGCTGTGCGAATCGAGCGCGCCCGTCGGCTCGTCCGCGAGGAGCAGCATCGGCTTCAGCGCGATGGCCCGCGCCAGGGCGACGCGCTGTCGTTCGCCGCCGGAGAGCTCGGAGGGGCGGTGCTCGGCGCGATCGGCGAGGCCCACGCGCTCGAGCAGCGACATCGCCCGCTCGCGGCGCTCGCGCTGACCGACGCCAGCGTAGTACATCGGCAAACACACGTTCTCGAGCGCGCTCTGGTGCGCGATCAGGTAGAAGGACTGAAACACGAAGCCCAGGCGGTACAGCCGGATCCAGGCCTGCGCCTCGCGATCCAGTCGGCCGACCTCGACGCCGGCGAACAGGTACTCGCCGGAGCTCGGCCGGTCGAGGCAGCCGATCACGCTCAGCAGGGTGGACTTGCCCGAGCCGGAAGCGCCGCGCAGCGCCAGGGCCTCGCCGTGCTCGAGCGTCATGTCGACGTCGCACAGCGCTTCGACGCGGCTATGCCCGACGCCGTACACCTTCGACACCTTGCGCAGCGCGAGCAGCGGAGCGGCGGCGCCCATCAGCGGCTCCTCAGTGAAATGCCGGGCCCGCCGTCCTCACCTGCCTTGGCCGTGACCCTGCCGATCACGACCGTGTCGCCGGCGCCGAACGCCCCCGCCGTGCGCGGGCGGACCTCGGTGTAAATGCCGTCCGACACGCCCACGCTGACGTCGACGCTCCTGGCCTTCACGCCGTCGCGGCTCAGCCAGACGCGCGGCTCGGGCGGCGGCTCGGCGCTGGCCTCCGGCGTGAAGCGCAGCGCGGCGTCGCGCACGCTGAGCACGTTCTCTGCCGTGGCCACCTGGATGGCGAGGCGCGCCGACATGCCGGGCAAGAGCAAGCCCTCCGGGTTTTGGGCCACGAGCACCAGCGGGTAGAGCACGGAGCCGCCCTCGCGTTCACCCTCGACGCCGAGCTCGCTGATCTCGGCCTCGAACGTGCGCGCCGGAAAGGCCGGCACGGTAAAGGTCACGCGCTGCTTGCGCTTCACCTGGCCCACGTCGGCCTCGGCTACCCGCGCGTCGATACGCATCACGGTCAACGCATCCCCGATCGCGAACAGCGCTCCCTGCTCGGGCCGCACGATCGAGCCGATCACGACCGGCGCTCGCAGCACGACGCCGGCCTTGGGCGCGCGCAGATCGAGCGTGCCGCGCGAGAGCTTTGCCGCGTCCAGCGAGCCGCTCGCGACCGATTGCTTGGCCCTCGCCGCTGACAACGCTGCTCGCGCCTTGTCGGAGTTGGCTCGCGCCGTCTCCACCTCCGCGTCGGCGGAAAGGCCACGCTGCTGCAGTCGTTCCAGTCGCTTCAGCGTGTCGCTCGCCGCCGCCAGCGCCGCCTTGGCTTCGGCCACCTCGCCGCTGGCCGCCGCGACGCCGGCGCGCGAGCTGTCGACGTCGATGTTGGCCGCGCTCGCGTCGAGCTCCGCCAAAAGGTCGCCCTGCTTTACGCTGTCGCCCTCGCGCACGAGCACACGCGCGAGCTGTGCAGGGCGCGGCGCGGGCACGTCGACGCGTCCCGCAGCGTCGAGGTGTCCGGTGGCCTCGACCACGCTCGCGATCGTGCGGCGCGCCACGGGCGCCAGGCGATACCGCGGCTCGGGCGTGCGCTTGCCGAGCGCGAACAGTAATACGACCACCCCGAGCGCCAGCAGCGCGGCGATCAGCAGGCTCAATCGGCGCCAGCGCCGCGCACGACCACGCAGCACCCTGCTTGGAATGCCCAGCGAGTCCTCGGCGCCGAACGAGGTCGTCAAGCTAGCGCCATGTAGCAACCAGCGTGCCCCACTCACTGCTGGGGATTTTTTGTTGGGGAACACGCCGTCGACGGCGCTGCCTGTCGCGCCCCAAGGGGTTTAGCAGTCGCTCACTGCGCGTTCTCGGTCGTCAGAGGAGCACGGCGCGCGGCGTGGTCGTCGGCGCGTGCCGTCGAAATCAGGAGCACCGTCAGCGGAGCAAAGACGAGCTGACGCAATCGGCCCACCAGGACGAGCGAGATGCCGACCGAGGCGTCCATGCCCAGGGCCGCGGTGACGAGGGCCTGTCCGCCCTCGAGCACGCCGAGTTGCCCCGGAATGGCCGACCCCACTGCGGCGGTCGCGACGTGCACCGTCGCCAGGACGTACGCGACCTGTGGCGTCACCGGCACGTCGAGCACCCAGAGCGCCACGAAGACCTCCGCACCGAGCACCACGCGGCTGACGAAGTGGGTGAGAAAACCCAGCAGTAGCGGCCGCCGTGGCCCGTGGAAGAGCGCGCGCACGGTTCGGTCGACCTCTGCGCCGAACGCTGCCGGTGACTTGCCGAGCGGCAGCTTTTGCCGAGCGAATTTCTCGAGCCGGGCGCCGAGTCCGTAGCGGCTAGTGGCGACACCCAGGCCAATGGTCACCAGCAGCACGCTCACGCCGATCAGCGCTGCCACGAGCGCGATCGAGTGGGGCAGGTCGGTGGCAGTGAGCGCGAGCACGACGCCGGTGAGCAGGAAGACGGCGCTCGCGCAGTTGTAGACGATGCGGTCCACGACCAGCGCGGCCGTCCCCGCCGCACGGACGTTCGTTTTCAGCCAGAGCAGGCGCGCAGGTTCCCCCGCCAGCGCGAAAAATGGCAGCAGCGCGTTCGCTCCCGACGCCGCCAGCCGGCTCTTGATGGCCGCGCCCAGCCCCGGTCGTCCCGCCACCGGCAGCAGCCACACCCAGGGAAATGCGCCGATCGCCGTGCCGATCGCATAGGGCACGACGACCCAAACGATCTCGAAACCTACCCCAGAAAAGCGCTCGGCGATGGCACCTGGCCCGACGCGCGCAATCAGCACCACGATCAGCGCGATTCCTCCCAGCGCCAGCAAGATACGGATTTTGCCTGCGGAATTTCGGAACATTGCGCGACTCGCTCCCGGTCCTCAGATCATCGTCAACATGAGTCGCGATCGCATCCGCGCACTCTACCTGCAACCCGCACCCCTATTCGGAGGTGCCGAGCGTCAGGCGGCATATGCCGCATCCCTCTGGCCGGAGTTCGGCGTCGATGTGCTGCCCGTGGTCGGACCAGGCCAAGCCGTCGTCGACTGGCTGATCGAGCGAGGCGTGAAGGAATTCGCGCACACCGAGCATTTCCCTGGGGGCTGGGCCAAGCTCAGCGGCTTGCGGCGCGTCAAGCTGCCCCACCGCTACCTGATGTGCGGGGTGCGCGCGCGGGCGCAGATCGCCGAGCTCGTGGCCAGGCACGAGATGGACTTGATCGTGGCCTCGCTGCCCTTCGCCTGGATCACCGGAACACTCGTGGCCCGCGAGGCTGGCATCCCTATCGTGTGGCGCGCGGGCGGCTCCGAGATCAATTTCGTGCAGAAGTACGGGATGTGGATGACAGCGAGGGTGCTGCGCCCGGATCTACTCTTGTGCGTCGGTGAAGCCGTGCGCCGCACCTTCTCGCCCCTGATCCCCGCGCCGGTCGCGGTCGTGCGCAACGGCGTGGATCACTCGCTATTTCACCCCGGCAACGGCAACGGCAAGGACTACCGCCCGCGGGGCGCCGAGTGCGTGATCGGCTGCGCCGAGCGTCTGACGCTGTCGAAGCGCCCTCAGGATTTCGTCGCGCTCGCGGCGCTCATGCGCGACCGTTTTCCCGGCGCGCGCTTCCTGCTCGCCGGAGAGGGCAGTCAGCGCCCCTGGTTCGAGCGCATGGCGCGCGAAGCCGGCGCCGACAACCTCGAGTTCCTCGGCTACGTCTCCGACATGCCGTCGTTCTACGAGACCTGCGACATCATCGTCCTGCCCTCCGGCGCAGAAGGCTGCCCGAACGTCGTGCTCGAGGCCATGGCCATGGGCAAGCCGATCATCGCCGCCGGTGTTGACGCCGTGCTCGAGCTCATCAGGCACGGCGACAACGGCCTCGTTTACACGCTCGGCAACATCGAACAGTTCGCCAAGCTCGTCGGCGCCCTGATCGGCGACGCCGAACAGCGTGAGCTCCTGGCCGTGCAGGCCAAGAAGACCGCACAAGAGCTCAACGCGCGCGATAACGCCAAGATCGTCACCCAGCTGATCAAGCAAGTCGTCACCGAGCACCGTGCGCGCGCCGAGGCGCAGCTCACCGTCGAAACCGCCACGCCCTCCCAACCGGTACGTTACTGACAGCAGCTGGTGTCGTTGCCGGAGCAGCAGCTCGCGGCCTGGTACTCGCCCCAGAGCTCGTCTGCGCCCTGGCCGCTGATCGTCTCGATCGCGTCCACGGTCCAAGGCACGCCGTCGTTCTTCATCGACAGGTTGAGCTGGTACAGGAAATCCGGGTATTTCGTGTCGATGAACAGCCAGAAGAACGCCTGCGACGTGTACGTCTTCTCGTACCACTGACCGCTCTTGTCGTTCGGCGCGGCGCCGCTCGGCGCATGCCCTGCACGAATGCGCACGGCATCAGCGATGCCCTCGTACATGTTGGGCAGGTACTCGTAGGTGCCCTCGGGCTTGTCGTCATTTTGATACATGTGGGTCATCTCGTGAAACAAGATGCCCTCGATCTCCTCGGCCACGTCGCGCCCGTCGTTCTTCACGTTCTCGAGGTGCGTTGTGCTGATGCCGACGGTGATGTCGCCGACGTCACCCGCCTTCCAGGCCACGCCCTCGGGATCATCCTCGATGATCAACGTGACGTGATTGGCGTCGCGCACCTCTTCCGGCAAGCGATAAAGGATGCGGCACACCCCGCGCCCGATCTCCTGCACGAAGGCCTCCGGGTCAGGGACCGCATCCGTGAAGTTCGCGGCCTTCGGTCCCGTATCCTGCAAATCCAGCGTGAAGTCGGGCGTACAAGCCGCATCGAGCTCGGGGCTCGAGCCACCCCCACCACTGCCCGCGCTACCTGCACTGCCGCCGCTGCCTGCACCGCCGCCGCTACCCGCAGAACCGCCGCTACCCGGGACACCGCCCGTGCCGGCGGTGATAGTGGTGCCCGCGGTGCCAGCACTGCCGCCCGTGCCCGCCGAACCGCCATTGGCCGAGCCGCCGCCCGATCCGGCCGTCGCTGTCGTTCCGGCAGATCCGCTGCTGCCGCCGCTCGGAGCGCTCGTGGGGGCTTCGGACGAGCAGGCAAACAACAGAGCAGTGCAGGCGCCAAGTTTCGCCGCAGGCAGAGTCAGGTTTCTCATCTCGACCCTGTAATGCGAGCCCGCGACGAAGATGGCTCACGCAAAGCTCAAAACGTTGAACCTCGAACGCCGGCCCGCTCCGTCCACCAGCTGGGTCGCTCGGTGGGGATAAGGGAGCATTGACGGAGCGCTCGCACC
>DATLIL010000422.1:0-10770 GCA_035539475.1 Polyangiaceae bacterium | reverse complement strand
GGCGCGCGCCCTGGCTCAGTCGGATTTCGACAACGCGCGCCAGCGCGTGCTCTTGAGCGAGAAGCTCCACGCGCTGGCCCTGGAACGACTGAGTGGCGCCGCCGAGCGTTACGACGCTGGCAGCGCCACCTTCGATGTCGTGCTCGACGCCGAGGACGAGCTCGCTCGCGCCGAGCAGGAGCTCTACGGCGCGCGGCTGGCTCGCGCCGAAGCGGCGCTACGGCTCGAGCAATGATCACGGGCCGTCACGGCGCGCAGAGCACCGTGGTGCGACACTGCTCGTAATCGGTCAGGTTCTCCATCGGGCTCTCGCAGCCCTTGGACTGAATCGCCGTGACGCACGTGGTGAGCGCGTCCTTGCTCACGCCGTTGCGGCACGACTGGAGCGCCATGTCCCCCTGGGACATCAGCTTCGCTTCGCACTCCTCGGCCGTCGGGTACTTCTTGTTCTCGCCGACGCGACCACAGCGCAGCTCGCGCCGACAGCGCGACTCGGCGAGCACACGAGAGTGGAGATTGCCGGTGCCGGTCATTGGCTCGGCCGCCCAGGGATCGCTGACGGCGGGCTGATCGCTCATCGGCTGCTCCGGACCCGGCTGCCACTCACCGCTCGCGGGCTGCTGTGACTCGGGCTGCATCGGCGCAGCCTGCCCCTCGTTATAGGTCGGCGCGCTCTGCTCACGCTGCTGCCACTGGTCGCCCGCCGCGGGCGTCATCGCCGGTTCTTGGTGCTTGTCTTTGCCGCACGCTACGAGCGCGCTGGCCATCATCAGGATCGAGCATGCGGTGGTTTTGTGCATGTTCACCTCCGTCCCCGGCAGGTGCAACGTCGGGGCCAGACCAACCCGGACACGCCCGTGCCAGCGCGCCCAGGGGGGTTTGGTCACACTGATTCCCGATCGCCTCGGGATCGCCTGTGACCACGCCGGCGGCAGCAGGCCGGAACCTCACAGCCCGAAAGCGCCGGGTGTCGCTCGTGCCACGACGCCGAGCTCGCCGCCGGCACAGGCTGGCTTCCGCCTCGCTGTGTCGCCCTTGTTGTCCGGCGTTGCTCTTTCTTGGTGACCGGCAGGGGTGAGCTGCGACATAGATTGATCTCGCCCCGATGACGTTGCTCACCCGCCGTGTCGCCCTGTTGATGGACGCCATCGAAGACGACTACCAGGCGGGCATCGTACGCGGCGTCCTGCGCGCCAGCGCACAGAGCGGTGCGCAGGTTCGCTGCATCGCCGGCGGCGTGGTCGGCGGCGCCAGCACCGACCCGAGAACGCAGAAAAACTTCCTCTTCGATCTGGTGGAGCCGTCGGCGTACGACGGCGTGCTCGCGCTGACCGGCGCGCTGGGTAACCACCTCGGCGCCGTTGGCCTGGGGCGCTGGCTCGCGCCCTTCGCGGCCCGACCGCTGGTCACGCTGGGTCCCGACTTACCCGACCACCAGGGCATCTCCGTCGACGGCGGAGCAGGGATGCGCGCGGCGGTTCTTCACCTGATCCAGGAGCACGGCCATCGACGCATCGCCTTCGTGCGCGGCCCTCGCCACAGCGCGGAGGCCGAGGAGCGCTACCTGGCTTACCAGTACGCGCTGGAAGAGTGCGGCATCGAGCCCGACGAGCGGCTGGTGCTCGAGGGCAGCTGGTTGCGCGAATCGGGCGCCGCGGCCGTCCGTGAGCTGTTCGACGCGCGGCGCGTGAACGTGGAGCTCGTCGGCGCCATCGCTGCGGCCAACGACTACATGGCCCTGGGCGTGCTCGACGAGCTCGGCGCGCGCGACATCGCGGTGCCGGAGTCGATCGCCGTGACCGGCTTCGACGACCTCGACACGTTGCGCGGGGTGGTACCGGCGCTGACCACGGTGCGCCAGCCCACGGATGAGCTCGGCGCGGCCGGCTTCCAGCGCCTGATCGCGCTGTTGAACCGTCGCGAGGAGCCCCTCGTCACGAAGCTCGCGGCGCAGCTCGTGGAGCGACGCTCGTGCGGCTGCGTGCGCGCGCGGACGGCGAGAGTGAGCCGAAGCCCCAACTCGGCGCGCAGCTTCGATGCGGCGCTGGTCGAGCGCCGCACGCTGATCTGCGCCGAGCTCGCGCGCAGCGCCCGCGGCGCGCTGTTCGGTGTGGGCAGCGGCTGGGAAAATCGCCTGCTATCCGCCTTCATGAGCGACGTCGCCGCTCGGGCCACGAGCGCGTTCGTCGGTGTGGTCAGCGATATCCTCGTGCGGCTCGCGCGCAGCGGCGAAGATCCGGCACTGCTTCAGCCCGTGCTCGAGCAGCTGCGCCTCTCGGTCAACGAGTGCACCGGTGGCGATGCCGACGCCCGACTGCGCAGCGGTGATCTCTTCGACGCCGCGCGCGAGGCCATGGCGGAGTTCTTGATCCGCACGGAGACCGCGCGCCGGGTGGCGGTCTTGCGCCAGCTGCGCGAGCTCTCGGCCCTGGCGGCGTTCTTGTTGAGCGGCCCGCCGCTCGAGCGTGTGCAGGCGGAGCTGGCCCAGCGTTTCACGGCGCTCGGCGTCGGAGCGTTGTCGCTCGGGCTGTTCACCGAGCCCGGTCGCGTCAGCGAGCAGTGCCTGTGCCTGGCGGCCTTCAACGACGGCAAACGTGCCCCGGCGCCGAGGACCTTCCGCGCTCGGGACCTCTGTCCGCCCGAGCTCTTCGCGCAAGAGAAGCGCCCGCTCCTGGTCCAGCCGCTGACGTTCGAAGGCATGCCGCTCGGCCTGGTCAGCTGTGTGCTCGGCGACCTCGAGAACGGGGTCTACGAGCAGCTGCGCGAGGCGCTGAGCGCTGGCCTGCAGGGCTATCGCCTGCAGAGCGCTGCTCACTCCGGCCAGATACCGTCGCGAAAATCGGTCCAGAGCTGAAGCCTGCTCGGCTCGACGCCGAGCTCCGCGGCGGCCAGCAGCCCCCACGACAGGTACTGCTCGGTCGTCCAATCCGACCAGCTCCAGGGCAGGTAGACCTGACCCATGTCGTCGACCGGCAGCGGCGTGCGCGCGGCGTCGACGCAGAAGCGGAAGCCCGACTTCGGCTCGGGATCGCTGCCGAAGAGCGTGTTGGGATCGCAGCGACGGAACTGCTCCGGCGTGCTCCCGGCGAAGAAGCCGTTGTAGAGCGCGATCGAGCCGTTGACGAACATCAGATGCAGGCCCGGGGCGATCGCGTCGAGCTGCTCGAAGCGGGTCTTCTGGTCGTCCTTTTGCCCGGTGTGCAGGACGCCTGTCGGCGCGAGCTTGAACAGCAGGTCGGCCTTGCTCTGAATGCCCTTGTTCTTGAACAGGTTGTCGGGCTCGACGGGATCCGGCTCGTTGAAGGGAATGTCTGTGTTGGCGAGCTGCGACAGCTTGGTGCGCACCTGGAAAAAACGCACGAGGTGCGCGGCTGCGACCGCCGGCGGCGCCTCGGCCGTGATCAGATCGTCGACCACGCCCGTGGTGAAGCCCAGGTGATACGGCCAGTCCATGGCGCCATTGGAGGCGCCGGCCCAGCCGGAGTTCACCGTCATCTGCAGCTGGTACCACTGGTTGGTGCGGAAATACGAATCGAGCCGCGGCTCCCACGAGAAGTAGAACTCGCGCTTGACCTGATCGACCGTCTCCTCGGCGTAGAGCATGTGCGGCGCCAGGTAGAACACGCTGGGCCAGCTGTAGGGCCAGCCGCGTATCTCGCCGTCGCCGACCCATTCACCGGCTTCGTTCTTCTGGCCCTTGAACCAGGTCTGGTCACCCTCCAGACCGTAGTGGTGCGCGAGCTCCCACTGCTGGATCGCCATCCAGTGATAGAGGCCGACCATGGCGCGCTCGATGAAGGCCTGTTTGCTGAACGCCGCCGGCGAGCTCAGCGCAGCAGTCTCGGCCGACATGAGCGCGATCAGCTTTTGCGCGCCGAGCTCCACGCCGAAAGGATTGGCCGGATCCGAAGATTCACGGCTGCCGCGCCCGCCGCCGCCGAACTGGATGGTCTTGCCGCCGATGTCGTTGAGCCAGGAATAGATCTGTTGCCGCTGATCCGGCGTGAGCTGGCTCCAGTCGCCGTACATGCCGCTGGGATTGGCGTTGTCTTCGAGAAACTGACGAGCGCGCGCCACGACCTTGAGCGGATTGTTGCCTTCGTCGCCGGTGGTCTCGAACAGGCCGGCGCTCTCGCCTTCTTCGGGGGTCCAGATATCGAGCGGGTGGACGTTGGGCAGCCACGCGTTCCAGTCCGGAAACTGCAGCGGGACCTGCATCTCGCGCGTATTCAACGTCTGCGTGGGGTCCATCACCGCGTCGATCTCGGCCTGTGTCACGGCCAGCGGCGAGGCGTCGACGGGCTGTCCGACGAACGCCTTCACGGCGCTCGCGCCGTCGCCGAGCACGGCGTCGAGCCCGGCGCCGGCGGCCCACTCGACGATGGGCTTGGCGTCGAGGCCTGGCCCCGGCTGGTACGGCGGGTTCCAGGGCGCCGCGGCGGCCACGTGCGGCACCGTGCCCTGCAGGCTCGCGCGCAGGAACGCGGCGATCTGCTGGCCCTGCTCCGCGCTCAGGCCGTGAAAGCGACTGCGCTCGACGATCGAGTGATCCGAATAGTTGAAGTACGCGAGGTCGCGCCCGTCCGAGGCGTGGCACGACGCGCAGGCCGCGCGGATCGTGCGCGGCACGATCGGCGATTTGATCAGGATGTTCTGGGCGTACCAGAGCGCCTCGCCCGCGGCAGCGGCGGCAGCGTCCTGGACGGCCGTTTTCTCGGCGCCGATGTCCGCCCACTGCCGCGTGACGGGCGAGAGATCGTTGCTCGCGTCGTCTTCGAAGCGGAGGTCGAGGATGCGCAGACCGTTGGAGTCACCGTCGGTGCCGTTGAAGCGAAACTCGATGGTGTTCACGGCGGGCGCTGCCACCAGGCGGGCACGCGTGGCCTGGTCGAGCGTGAGCGTGACCCCGATGGTCACCAGGCCGCCATTGATGCCGCCGTGCGCGCGCTCGACCTCGCCGAGCGTCACGTTCGCGTCCGTGACGTCGATCCACGGCGCGTCACCACCGCCGACACGTAGGCTCGTCTTGACCAAGGTCAGTGGCTTGCTCAGCGCCTCGAACTCCGGTGAGCCGTAGAAGCCGCAGCGATGGCAGCGCACGAACAGCCGCGTGACCGCTGGCAGGTTGGCAGCGTCGATGGGGAGCGCGGCGGCGGCGACGACCGGCGCGTCCGGCGAGCCGTCTCCGAGCACTTCGATAGGTAACGCCAGCACCGTGCCGTCGCTGCCGTTGCCTCCGGCTCCGGCTCCGGCAGCAGTTCCACCTTGAGCCGATCCTCCGTCCGCTCCTGCGCCGTTTCCCCCGCCGGCTTGGCTTCCGCCCGACGAAGCCGCGCCGCTGCCGGTAGCTGCTCGACCTACATCGTTCTCACCGCATCCGGCGCTGGAAAGCACCGTGATCAGACAGAGACTGCGCAAGATTCGAACGGACATCTGCTTTCTAGTGGGAGCCGAACTGCGTGCGGATCACCGCCACATAGTGCGCTTTCATCTCCAAGCGATGGCAAGAACTTTCGGAGCGCTTCCAGACACCGGCGAGAAACAGCCGTAGCCGCACCGTGGATGCGTGAGAAAGTCTAGCCACAACTCCTCCGCAGCGCCCCTGCTCGAGCCTGACGAAGATCGTCCCTCCGAGCGGCGCATCTCGGTTCGCCCCCCCGTCAACGAGATCGACGACGAAGAGCTGAAGCGCGTGGTGATCGCTTTCGCCCGCTCGCAGCAGCCTTCGTCCGCGACCCGCGAGCGCATCCTGTCCTCGGTGCTCACGGAGCTCGGGCTAGCAACGCCGAAAGGTTGATCGAACAATGAAGAACCTGTTTCAGATCTGGAGCCGCGTCATCACCTTCGACTGCACCTGGGTGCTCTTCGCCCACGGCACCTGCGTGGTGGTTCCCGCCACGAGCAGCGACCCGCGACAGGCCGCACGCGACATCCTGCGGGGTTGCGGAGGCGGCGCCAGCATCGGGTCCGTGATCCGGCTGACGCAGTTGCCCGGGTGGGTCGTGACAGCGCCGCACCCCGACGTGCTGACCTACGTGAGCCCCGAAGACGTGGGCGCCGCGGCCTCCGACGTCACCATCGCCTACTACGGCTCGGCGGCGCTCGCGGCCGACGCCAGCGAGCTTCGCATCCTGCGCGCGGAGCGGGCCAACCCCAGGGACTTCGCCAGGGCTCAGGGTAAACCGGGAGAACCGTCGGGCAGACGCGCCTGAGTCCACTCCTCCACGTAGTCGTGCGGCGGGAACTCGGCGGCGAGCTTTTCGTCGAAGTCGACGCCGATGCCGGGCGCGTCACTCGGATAGAGATAGCCGTCCTTCACGCGCGGCGTGCCCGGGAAGATGGCGTACGCGCGCTCGTTGAAGCGGCACCACTCGTGGATGCCGAAATTCGGTGAGCTGAGCTCGAGGTGCAAGTTCGCGGCGTGACCGATCGGCGACGTGTCGGCCGGTCCGTGCCAGGCGGTGCGAACGCCGTACATGGCGGCCAGCGCAGCGACGTTGCGCGCGGGCGTGATGCCGCCCATCTGGCTCACGTGCATGCGGATGAAGTCCACCCAGCGCTGGGTGATGACCTCCTGCCACTCGAACGGGTGATTGAACAGCTCGCCCATGGCCAGCGCCGTGCTCGTCTGCTGGCGCAGGCGCGCGAACCAGGCGATCTGTTCGGGCGGCAGCGCGTCTTCCAGGAAGAACAGCTTGAATGGCTCGACGTCCTTGGCAAACTGCACGGCCTCGATCGGGCTGAGCCGCTCGTGGACGTCATGGAGCAACTCGACGCCGTCCCCGAGCCGGCCGCGCAGCGCCTCGAGCATGCCCAGCGTGTCGCGCGCGTAGCGCCGCGGGTCGTAGTAGGCGCCGGGCTGCGCGCCGATCGGCCGCGCTTGTTGTGCATCGCCGCCGCCGTAGACGCCGCCGCCTTCCAGCCTGAGCTGAACGCGCACGTGGCGGTAGCCCTCCGCACGAAGCGCCTCGACGTTGTCGATCACCTCGCTCGCGTTCTGGCCGTCGGCGTGGGTGTACACGGCCGCGGCCTCGCGGCACCTGCCGCCGAAGAGATCGTGGAGCGGCAAGCCGGCGCGCTTGCCCAGGATGTCCCAGAGGGCCTGGTCGACGCCGGACAGGGCGTTGTTGATCACCGGCCCGTTGCGCCAGTAGCCGTTGACTCGCGCCATCTGCCAGATGTCCTCGATGCGCGAGACGTCACGGCCGATCAGAAACGCCTTCAGATGGCGGTCGATCAGCGCCTGAACCGCGTGCACGCGCTGGGTGAAGGTGGCGCAGCCGAGACCGTAGAGCCCCGCCTCGCTGGTCAGCACCTTGACGACCAGGAGGCGCTCGCGCCCCGGTTGGGTGATGAAGGTTTGGACGTCGGAAATCGTGATCGGAGCGGCCATTGGGCCGCCGCATGGTAGCGGCGGTACCCGCAAATGCCCACAGTCGTGTAATGCTCCCGGCCGACTGACGTCTGCGCTGATGATGTCTCACGAGCACCACGAGCACCATGACGCGGAGCAGCGCGTCACCGATCCGGTCTGCGGCATGAAGGTCCGGCCCGAGACGGCCAAAGGCGGCAGCTTCGAGCACGCCGGGGTTCGTTACTACTTCTGCAACCCGAAGTGCCGCGAGCGCTTCGCGGCCGACCCGGCCCACTACCTGGCACCGAAGGAGGAGGCGGCTCCGCCCCCACCGGCGCCGGCCGGCGCGGAGTGGACCTGCCCGATGCACCCGGAGATCGTGCGCCAGGAGCCGGGCAGCTGTCCGATCTGCGGCATGGCGCTCGAGCCGCGTACGCCCCTCGCGGACGAGCAGAACCCCGAGCTCGAGGACATGTCCCGGCGCTTCTGGTTCGCGCTCGCCCTGAGCGTGCCGCTGCTCGCGCTGGCAATGGGCGACATGCTGCCGGGCGCGCCGGTGAGCAGGCTGATCTCCCCCCGAGTGCGCGTCCTGATCGAGCTCGGGCTGGCCACGCCTGTCTGTGTCTGGTCGGCGCGGCCCTTCTACGAGCGAGCCGTCGCTTCGCTCGTGAGCCGCCACCTGAACATGTTCACGCTGATCGGCCTGGGCGTTTTCGTGGCCTACGGCTACAGCCTGGTCGCAGCCCTCGCGCCACAAGTCTTTCCGGCTGGGTTTCGCGGCCATCACGGCCAGGTCGGGGTCTACTTCGAGGCGGCCAGCGTGATCGTGACGCTGATCTTGCTCGGTCAGGTGCTCGAGCTCCGTGCGCGCAGCCACACCAGTGCCGCCCTGCGCACGCTCCTCGGGCTCTCACCCAAGACGGCGCGGCGCGTGCTGGCCGACGGTCGCGAGGAGGACGTCTCGCTCGACCTCATCCGGGTCGGCGACCGCCTGCGCGTGCGCCCCGGCGAGAAGGTGCCCGTCGACGGCCTGGTGCTCGAAGGCGCGAGCAGCGTGGACGAATCGATGATCAGCGGCGAGCCCATCCCCGTGGAGAAGCAGCAGGGAGATCGGCTGATCGGCGCAACCGTGAACGGCAGTGGCGCGCTCACGATGCGCGCCGAGAAGGTCGGCAAGGACACACTGCTCTCGCGGATCGTGAGCCTGGTCGCCGAAGCCCAGCGCAGTCGTGCGCCGATCCAGCGCCTCGCGGACGTGGTGTCGTCCTACTTCGTTCCGATCGTCATCGTCGTGGCGGCCGTCACGTTCCTGGTCTGGGCGCTGCTCGGGCCCGAACCTTCCCTGGCCTACGCGCTGGTCAACGCCATCGCGGTGCTGATCATCGCCTGCCCCTGCGCGCTCGGCCTGGCCACACCGATGTCGATCATGGTGGCGACGGGCAAGGGCGCGACACTCGGCGTGCTGTTCAGGAACGCCGAGGCGATCGAGACGCTGCGCGCGGTCGACACGCTCGTGGTGGACAAGACCGGCACACTCACGGCCGGCAAACCCGAGCTCGTCAGCGTGCTGGCGACCGGCATCGACGAGCTCAGGCTGCTCTCGCTGGCAGCGGCGCTCGAACGAGCGAGCGAGCACCCGCTGGCCGCGGCCGTCGTGCGGGGGGCCGAAGCCCGCGGAGCCGAGAAGCTGAACCCGGACTCTTTCGTCTACGTACCCGGCAAGGGCGTTCGCGGTCGCGTCGCGGGCGCCGACGCCGCGCTCGGCAATGCGGCCTTGATGGCCGAGCTCGGCATCGACGTCGCCGAGCTCGCGGCGCGAGCCGAGGCCTTGCGCGGCCAGGGACAGGGCGTCGTGTTCGTCGCCGTCGATGGCCAGGCGCGTGGCCTCCTGGCTGTTGCCGATCCGATCAAGCCGACCAGCGCGGAAGCGATCCGCGACCTGCACGCTGCGGGGCTTCGCGTCGTGATGCTCAGCGGCGACAGCCGCGCCACCGCCGAAACGGTCGCCCGGGAGCTCGGCATCGACGAGGTGAACGCCGAGGTCCTGCCCGATCAGAAGGCGGAGGTCATCCGCAGGCTGCAGCGCGAAGGCCGCGTCGTCGCCATGGCGGGCGACGGCATCAACGATGCGCCGGCCCTGGCTCAGGCCCAGGTCGGCATCGCCATGGGCACGGGTACGGACGTCGCCATGGAGAGCGCGGGCGTGACGCTGGTGCGCGGCGACCTGCGCGGGATCGTCAGGGCGCGGCACCTCAGCCAGCGAACGATGGCCAACATCCGCCAGAATCTGTTCTTTGCGTTCGTCTACAACGCGGCCGGGGTCCCGATTGCGGCAGGGATCTTTTATCCGGCCTTCGGCCTGCTGCTGAGTCCCATGTTCGCGGCTGCCGCCATGAGCCTGAGCTCGGTGTCGGTGATCGGCAACGCCCTCCGCTTGCGCGCCGCCAGGCTCTGAGAGGCGCTGGCACGCCCTGTGCTCTACCTCTAGGGCTGTGGTGACGATACAGTCTCGTGTGGATCAGCGGCCGGTGGGCTCGCTGCGCGTCGTGCTCGATCCGCACGAAAAAGAATGGGCGGAGCTGGCCTCGAACAGCGCGCTGCCCGACGAATTCGTGCGCCACTCGCTGGACCCCGACGAGCGCACGCGGTTTCACTGCACGGAGTCGGCCATGCTGCTCGTGCTGCGGGTGCCGACGACGAACAGCGCGTCGGGGCTGCCGTTCGCGACTGCGCCTCTCGGGCTGATTCTGGCCAACGGCAACCTCTACGCCGTCTCGGCGGTCGAGAGCTCGGTCCTCTCCGACCTGCGCCAGCTGAGCGCCGAGGTCGCCTCCTGGCCCCGTCACCGCCTGATCCTGCATGCGCTCCGGCTGACGGCCGACGCGTACTTGCACGATCTGGCCGCGATCAACGCGGCAGTGGACGGCCTGGAGGACCGCCTGCGGGAGGCGCTCGAGAACCGCGCGGTGCTGGAAATCCTGAAGTACCAGAAGTCGCTGGTCTATTTCACGACCGCCCTGCACTCGCTGGAGCAGCTGGTCGAACGCCTGCAGAAAACGCCGGAGTTTCACCTACCCGAGGCGGCGCTGCAGACCTCGGAAGAGGTGCTGATCGAGATCCGGCAGGCCCTGGAAGTGGCCACGGTTTCGCGCGACATCCTCAGCGAAATGATGGACGCCTTCGCCTCGATCATCTCGAACAACCTCAACGTCGTGATGAAGTTCATGGCGGCGGTCACGGTGATCCTGACCCTGCCCGTGACCGTGGCGAGCTTCTGGGGAATGAACGTGCCGCTGCCGCTGGCCGCTAGTACGCCCGAGACCGCCGTCAGCACCCAGAACGCTCCGGGATGGCCGGCCAGCGGCAGCGGCACGTTCATTCCCCAGAAGCTCGCCACGGTCACGGGCAGGGTCAGG
>DATLIL010000421.1:0-9169 GCA_035539475.1 Polyangiaceae bacterium | reverse complement strand
ATGCTGCACAGAGGGCTGCGGCAGATGCCGCGCAGAGGGCTGCAGATGCCGCAGTACCTGCCGCAGAGGTTGCACAGAGGGCTGCAGATGCTGCGAAACAGGCTGCCGCGCACAAACAAGAAAAAGGGAACGACGGCGCCGAGTAGGGCGAAACAACACCGAGATCCGAGCGCGGAGAGCATGACCAATGACCTTCATCGACACTGAAACCCTGCGACGGCTATTCCCGGAGGTGGTGCGCGACATCATCCCTACCCTGCCCCCTGAGCAGCAGGAAAGCGTACTGACCGAACTTCAGAAGCGCGCACAGGCGTTCCTCGGCGCTTCGACCGCGGACGCGAACGGCTCGAGTTTCCTCAATCTGATCGGCCTCAACCCGGGTGGCCCGCTCAGCTTTGCGAGTGATGGCTTTGCCGTGCCGGAGGTCAAGGGCGACTTCGACGAGTCGGTGGTTCAGACGCAGCTCAACTCGGCGGCAGACCTCTATACGATCTACCAGTACGAGCGGATGAAGGTGTTTCAGGTGGCGGGGACGCTGATTCGACTGTTCCACGATGGTCGCATCCGCGTTCAGAGCGGACCGGGTGCTCGTGCGCTGTACCTGCTCGAGAAGCACTTTCCGCTCCGCTACAAGCAGCGTGACCGCATGCTGGCGTACCGGCGGGTGTTCAACTACGGCTCGCAGGCGGCGCCGGCGGGCGCGGTGGTGTACCAGAACTTTCACCGTCAGTTCGTGGCGTTCACCTCCGCGATCGCCCAGTATTTCAGGGACCTGCTGATCGGCGAGGTGATCCGCGGCAGCCAGCTGATCAACCAGCGACCGTTCGGCAGCCAGGCCACGATCGAGCGCCTGGGTATCGATCTACGCTGGCACATCGATCGCGCGAGCTTCGGCAACATCGTGGCCCTGACGATGGAGACGAGTGAATATTTGAAGACGGTCCTCGACACGCTCGAGACGCCCGACATCAAGAAGGCGTTCGATGCCAATAACAAGTGGGACGTCGTCGAGGAGGTGTCGAAGCGCTTTCTCGGTGGCGCCGCCGAGATCTCGAACCGCTCGCGCATGGCGGACGCGGGTCGCGAGCTCTTGCGTTACGTGGCGAACAGCCGCTTTCGCACGCCGAGCTACCGCGATTTCCAGGTCGAGATCCAGCCGCTCGGCACGGTGGCCGAGGCCTGGATCGCGGCGTACCGCACCACGCGCGAGGGACGTAACTTCCCCGGAGTCGTGGGCAGCATTCAGAACCTGATCGGCGGCGGGCGGGCGCAGCAGAGCGCCGCCTGAGCTCGACCAGGGGAGCTGTGACGGGCCATGATCGAGCTCGCCGCCCTCGAGACGCCGTCGCTGAAGCCCGAGCAGCGGCCCTGCGTGATCGACCCGCGACTGGCGATGTCCGAGTGGGGGGCGACGACCGTCGCCAGGCTCGCGGTGAATTTCGAGCTCTGGATGTCGGCCTTCGCCCGGCAGATCGTGCGCACGCCCGGCGATCACCTGGACGGCGCCGGCTGCGAGGCGCTCGTCCCCAGGTCGTTTCCCTGGAGTCAACGCGGAGTCGATCGCGCCCGCGAGGCCCGTCTGGCGCGCGACGAGCTCGAGCATTGGAGCCATGCCGCGCACTGCAGTGAGCTCTCGCGGGTTCGACTGCACTACATCGGCGATCGCCCCGACGAGTCCATCACCCCGCGGCTGGCCGATCCGTTGCTCCACGAGCGCTACCTCTACTTTCATCAGACCCTGTGCGAACACGTGGACGCCTTGAGCACGACGAAGCCCAAGGACGATACGTCGCGCCTCAGGTTGCTCGGCAGTGAACGCCAGGGCGCCGAAAGCGATTGGCCCTTGCGGGATTGCTATCTGGAGACGCTCGCACTCGCCGCTTCGCTCGAGCCTCGCTCACCGTTCGTCTTGTCGCGGCTCGAGAGTGACGCGCCGAGCGCGCCCGCCCTGTGCGACTACCTCTGCAGCTGGAAGCTCTCGGTGCGGGCCGTCCCGCGTCGCGGCGGCCGACAGGCCCGTACACTGCGCGAGGCACTCGGGCGCATGGAGATCGCTCCCGTCGTCTGGTCGGGCATTCGCCTGACCGCCGTCTACGTCGCGTTTGCGCGCCCGCTGCTCGATCAGGGACGCCGCCCCATCGCGGCTCACGCCACCAATCCCTGGGGCGCAGCGCGCGTGTTCTGGCACGAGATCTGAGAGGGCCCGTGGACACCAGAGCGAGAGCCACCAGTCTGGAGCAGCCCGTACCGACGGCGCGGCAGGACATGCCCGCCATCAACCAGGATCGTCTGGTCGCCATGGCCGTGTCTGGCCAGATCGCCAACGCCCTCATTCGGAATCCCTATCGTGTCGGCCGCGACGGCGTGCCTCGCGTCTTGCCCGGCACGGGCGGTCTCGTGCTCAACCGTCGGGTCGGGGATCGCGCCATGGGTCTCGCCGGTGACCACGTGGAGCCGGGAGCTTCGATCCGAAATAGCGACCGCGAGGCCGGCGGCGCGGCGAACCGTGGACTGCTCTTCTATTCCTGCATCGGCAACGTCGCGCGCGTGACCAGCGGTCCAGCCTCCGGACTCGCCGGCACGGTGGTCGGCAAACACGGCGGCATCAACAACGTCATCGTGGACTTTCCACCACGTGCGCTACGCCACCTGCGCATCGGCGATCGCGTCCAGATCGAAACCATCGGACAGGGCCTGGAGCTCGTCGACTTGCCTCACGTGCGGCCGCTCAACCTGTCGCCGCGCTTGTTATCGCGCTGGGGCGTGCGCCGGCACGGGGCGCATCTCCACGTCCCGGTCACGCACGTCGTTCCGGCAGGATTGATGGGCTCGGGCCTGGGCCGACCCGAAGGCGTGCTGGGTGACATCGACATTCAGCTTTCGAACGTGCCGCTCCGTCGCGCGCTCAGGCTCGAAGGCCTGCGCATGGGCGATCTGGTGGCGATCTGTCCGTTCGACACCCGCTTTGGAGGCAGCCAGCGCTGGGGAAGCATGACCATTGGAGTGGTGGTGCACTCCGATAGCCAGGTCGCCGGTCACGGCCCGGGCGTGACCCCTCTCTTGATCGGGACGCGTGGCTCCATCCTGCCGGTGCACGACCCTGCCGCCAACATCGCGACGCTGCTTGGCCTACGAGGGACGATCGCAGCACCGGTGCCGATGCGTACCCCACGAGAGCGAGGCGCCTGGCGCAGGATCGTCAGCGCTGGACTCGGGCGCGGAGCGGGTTAGCTCTCGAGCGCGACGCCGGCTTTGACGAAGGCGCAGACCATCGCGGCGCGAGTTTCGACACCGAACTTTGCGAAGATCCTGCGCAGGTGCGCCGAGACCGTCCATTCGCTGATGCCGAGCTCGTTGGCGACTTGCTTGTTGACCATGCCTTCGGAGATGAGCCTGGCGATCTGGGCCTCGCGGTTGGTGAGGCGTCGCGCCGCGCTGGCCTTGTGCGGAGCTGGTGGCGGGCTGCTGGAGGGCCTTGCTGCTTCTCGCTCGGGCTCGAGCACGGCGGTGAGCTCATCGACCACGACGCGGTAGCGCTGACCACCGACGATCACGGTTTGCCCCGGGACGACGGTGACCGTATCGGCGGCAGGCGCCGGGATCGTCGAATCGTTGCTGTCGGGCGCGGAGTGTTCCGCGGGTCTGATTCTGAGTCCTGCCATGTCGCCCTCCCTCAGAGCTCCGGCGTCGAAGCGATCAACGAAACGTCGCGCGCACCCCCGGCGTCTCCCGCTTCACGCAGTGAATACGCCAGATCGCGCAGGATTTCCGGCTCGGACGCATCGGTTCGTGCCGCCTGTTGCCACGGTTCTGCTGCGCCCGGTCGGAACAGGGCGGCGTAGCCGCCGACGGCCCGCAAGCGCGCGGAGCCCGCAGCGGCGGCCTGCGTGGCTTGCAGCTTCTTCCAGGCGTGCGCGAGCTGTGCCTGCGCTGCCGCGGGCGTACGCCCAAGCTGGACCAGGGAGGCCATCAAGCGCGGCTCCCGGCTCACCAGACGTTCGGCCTTCGCTCCGTCCAGCTCGATCCCGTGTCGGCCGACGATGGACGCGAACTGCTCGGGCGCCCGGCCTTTGATTTCGTCGAGGAGCGCAGCGAGCTCCTCACCCTGCAGACGCCAGGTACCGAACGCAAGCCGTCCTCCGCTGGAGAACACGGCGTCTGCGGGGCTACCGAACCATCGCCCCAAGAAGGACAGCACGACACGATCCTGCGCGGTGATCTCGGAGTTTTCCGCTTCGTCGACGGCATCGAGCGCATGAGGCCAGCTGAGGGAACCCCGATGACTCCACTCGTTTCCGCTGCGCTCGAGCCAGACAGCAGCATCGTGTTCGTTCAGACACGCGAAGTCGTCCGACGATGCCTCAGCTGAATCAGTCGATTCGCTCGCGGATTCGCGGTCGAGATCCGCGATCCAACGATCGATCGAGTGCAGCAGGCGAGACGACACCGGCCGCGTTTCCTTCGTCTGAATCCCCAAACTCTTCATTCGACGACTCCGGAAGTGACTGCACCTTACCGGTAGTGCCTATAGACCCGTAGTCGCACAACCGTGCTAGTCATTGCGTCAGCGCACGAGTCGACGCAGAAACCTTCCCTACGCCGGCAACGCTACTCCATTGCCGCGCAGGGAACGAATCGGCGCTGGCTGCCGACGTGGTTCGATAACTGGCCGAATGGCCCGTCACCTCGGCGTAACGATGAACTCGCTTTCACGTCGATGCATCCGGCGCACCCCGAAAACTTCAAGCTCGCCATAAGCACAGGCAATCCGGCCGGGCGGGAGCCGAGCCTATGAAGAAAAGGGCGCTACAATCTTCGCTCGGATGGAGGCATCGGGTTGGATTCCAGATCTCCATGGCTGAGCCTGGTCGCTGGCGGCCTGCTCGTCGCCGGCTGCGGGGGACGAGCGAGCGACGCCAGGGGCACCTCTTCGAGCACCTCGGGCGACAGCGGTAGCGAGCGCGAGGTCTTGTTCGACACCCTGGTCACCGGCTCCGATCGATACTGCGGCATCACGCGGGGCGATCGGCGTGTGGTGTGTATCGAAGACGACAAGATCGTCGTCGATGAGGAAGGTCCCTTCCGCTCGATGGACATGAACGCCGAGATCGGTCCAGCGTGGGACTACCGCTGCGCGGTGAAGGAGTCCGGTGAGCTCACCTGCTCCGGAATGGACGGTTTGGAGGTTCCCAGCGGTGAGTTCGCCGATGTGTCGGTCGGCGTCTTCAACGGCTGTGCCCGCAGGCGGTCGGGAGAGCTCGAGTGCTGGATACCGATAGACTTCGGGGGCGTGCAGCCGCCGAGCTCGGGCGGCCAGTACTACTCCGTCAGCATGTGGAGCCTCTGCACGCAGCACGACCGGCTCAACGCAGAGTGTTTCGACTCGGGGGGCAATCAGCTGCTACCGACGGACGGCTCCGGTCATTTCCTGGGCGGGCTCTACAGCATGGTCGTTGCGGCGCCCGAAGCAGGCTGCGCCGCCGTGCTGGTCGCGGTGGAAGCGGAGTACGAGGGAACCCCGCTCGAGCCCTTTGCCGACGTGCTGAGCAAGAGCAACATCGCCTGCTTCTCGCACGAAGGCGCGCGCTCGAAGCTCGACGGGACGTTCACGCAGTTCGACGTCGACGTGAACGAGGACGGCTGCGCACTCGACGGCAGCAACGGCGTGGCCTGCTGGGGTCGCTTCGCGAATAGCGTCCCGGCCGATCTCACGGGCGACTTCGTTCAGGTTTCGGTGGCCACCGGCCAGGCGTGTGTGCTCGACGTGGCCGGCAGCGTTCGTTGCTGGCAGCCGCGCTAGAGCCCGAGCCGCTTCTTCACCACGCCGACGGCGACCGGGCTCTGATCGATGCCGGCCCAGCGCCGGCCGAGCCGCGCGGAGACGGCCAGAGTCGTGCCGGAGCCGCACATGGGATCGAGCACGCGGCTCCTGGGCGAGCTGGCGGCCCGCACGATGCGCTCGATCAGGCTCTCTGGCTTTTGCGTGGGGTAGCCGGTCGTCTCGCGGATGAGCGGTGTATTGGCGCGCATCGCGGGGCAGTCGCTCCAGACGCTGCCGATGCGCCGGCCCTGATCGGCGTAGTAGCGGTAGGTCTTACCGCCGATGGTGCGCTCGCGGTAACGCCGTCCGTCACCGTCGGCGTGCCTGAAGTGCATGCGCAGGCTGGTCTCGGCGTAGCTCTCGCGCAGGGCGCCGTCGTCGGCGTTCCAGATCATCTCCGAGCCGCGCGCATAGACCAGGATGGTCTGATGCGTGACGCTCGGGCCGTCGTTCTTGCGCGCACCGTTACCGGGCACCCAGACCACCTCGCCGCGAAAGCGACTCCTACCGAAGAGCTTGTCGCAGACGAGCTTGGCCTCGTGCACCGCGCGATGATCGAGGTGAAGCCAGAGGCTGCCGCTTTCGCTCATGACCTCGCGCACGGCAGCGAGCCGGGGCTCGAGCATGGACAGGAAGCGCTCGATGCCGCCCCAGGCGTCCTTGTAGGCGGTCTGGCCGCGCACACGCTCACCGCGCTCCGCGCGCGCACCGCGCTCACCGCCGGCGTTGAACGGCGGGTCGACGTAGACCAGGTCGAAGCGGTCGCGCTTGGCGCTGACGAGGGTCGGAAGGAGCTCGAGACAGTCGCCGTGTAAGAGGATGCCGGAGCCAGGCTTCGGCATTCAGTCGCTCTCGAGCGGGTCGTCGGCGAGGAACTTGGCGAGCTCGCTGTCGTGCAGCGCGTCGGCGCTGGGCGGGAGCGGCAGCCAGTCCCAGAGCGGGCCTCCGCCGCTGCAGCCCGCGACCGTCTCCTCCGGCGAGCAGGCGATGCGCACGTGCGCATGGTCATCGTGAGGAGCGCTGTCGCCGGGCTGGAGCATGACCGCCTGCGCGCGCCACACCGTCTCGAGCGGCTCACCGCGCGCGAGCGCGTAGTCGATGAGCAGCGCCTCCACCGCGCGACTGACGAACACGAACTGAACGCCGAGCTCGGCGTCGTTGACCATGAGCTTGACGAGCTCCCACTGCCGCACGACGTCGAGCCGCAGGTAGTCGCCCGAACCGGGGACAGCCGCGAGGCCGTCGGCCCCGACGTGGATGAACCCGGGCGCCTTCACGCTGGCGCCGGCCGGCGTCGTGAAATAGAACAAGAAATCGACGTCGCGGCCCGTGCGGTGCGAGTTGTGACCGGGGATCTTGCCGCCACGACGCGCCGAGAGATCTCCGACCACGAGCGGCGCCGACTCCGGAAAGCGCTGGCTGATGGCTTGCCCGAGTCGCGCGATGCCGTCGACCAGGCGCTGCCGGCCCCAGTAGTGCGAGCTACGCGGACGAAAGCGCTCGAAGCCGTGCCCGCGCACGGGCAGCTCCACGGCTTCGGTCTGCACGCCCTGGTGCGGCACCCCCACCGTGCCACCCACACCGGGGGCCAGCGGCGAGGGCGTGTTCATGCAGGCGCCCAGCGACAGCGCCAGGCCGAGCCAGAGCAGCCTCATGAAACGCTCCGCGGCAGGTAACGCCGCAGGTTGTGCTCGATGCCGGCCAGGGCCTCGGGGTTCGTGTAGCCCTCGCCCAGATCGTAGTTTTGACGGTGCACCACGTAACCGTGGTCGACGAAGGCCGCGAGCGCGTTCTGCACCAGGGGTTTGCTCACCGCTTCTTGCCTTGCCACTTCACCAGCCAAGAACATCTCCTGACCCTGAGCCAGGGCCCGCTTGACCAGGTCCTTTTCGCCGAGGGGCGCCTTGCTCAAGAAGCGTAGCGCGCGCGCGGTGACCAGGTAGCCCTCGACGAAAGGCGCCAGCAAGAGCGCATAGTTTTCCAGCCAATCCCGGCCGCTCCAGCCGCTGTGGCCGGGGCCGGGAGCGAGCCTTTCACCCGTGAGTGCGAGCTCGCCCGCCTCGATCATCGCCTGCACCGTCTCGTCGAAGATGCGATCGAAGGGGCGGTCGGCGCGGAAGCGGAACTCGAACTTGAACAGCCGCGACAGCTCTTGCACGAGCCGGCGCACCTCGGCGAGCTCCGGCTCGCTGCCCGCGGCAGCATAGGCCAGTGATACCAGCGCGCGCTCGACGAAGAAGTGGATGATGATGTTCTTGGAGGTGTCGAGCGCGAGGCGCTTGTTCTCGCTGACCACGTAGAAGGCGCCCGGACCGGCCTCACCCTTGCGCCGTGAGCTCGATTCCGCCTCGATCACCCTCACCTCGATCAGCTCGGTGTCGGCGAACATCTGGGCGGCTTCGCGGATCGACTCCGCGCGCAGGGCGCCCGAGGGCGAGCGCAGGGCCGGGCTGATGCGCGCGCCGAGCTTCTCCAGCACGCCCAGGAAGCGCCCGGCGCGAGCCACCAGCTCGGCGTGAGCGAGCCCGCGCTGACCATGCGACAGCAGCGTGAGCGCCGTGAGCGCGCCCGGCGTGACGGCCGTGACGCGGTTGATCTCGTCCATCACGCGGTTGCCCATGCGCGTGACCACGGCGCGGCGCTTGGCTGGCGAGAGCTGGCCCTCCTGGATGCCGAGCTCCTCGCGGATCAGGTCGAGCGACATGATCTGCCCGACCTGCATGTTGATGCGGCCGTAGCGGTGGCGGAGGACGTCGCGCGACTTGATCAGCCCGGCGGCGTCCTCCTTGGCCTTCTCGCCGCCCTTGAGCTCGCGCTCGTAGCTCACGGCCTCGATCACGTGCTCGTAGCCGATGCTGACCGGCACGAAGAACGAGGGCTTTTGCGGCACGGCGAGCGCCGCGTCGACCATCATGCTGAGCAAACCGAGCTTGGGCGGCAAGAGCTTGCCGGTGCGGCTGCGGCCACCTTCGAGGAACAGCTCGATCGGATAGCCGTCGCGGATCAAGCGCCGCACGTAGGCGTCGACCACGGCCGCGTACAGGCGATCGCCCTTGAACGAGCGCCTGATGAAGAAGGCGCCGCCGCGGCGGAAGATCGAGCCCACCGGGAAGAAGTTCAGGTTATCGCCGGCGGCGATCAGCGGCAGCGGCAGGTTGTGGCCGTTGAAGATGTAACTGAGGATCAGGTAGTCGATGTGGCTCTTGTGGCTGGGCAAGAGGATCAACGTGCCCTCGCGCGCGGCGGCGCGCAGCCGTTCGATGTCCCCTTCGTCCCACTCCACGCCGGCGTAGATACGCTGGAACAGCCGATCGAAGAGCACCTCCAGGCCCTTGATCGTCGCCGGAT
>DATLIL010000420.1:0-11291 GCA_035539475.1 Polyangiaceae bacterium | reverse complement strand
CCCAGATGGAAGATGCCGCTGTACATCATGAGCGAGCTTCGGTACGCGGCGCCGTTTACCGTACCGCGCACGCGCGCACCATGTCGCAGCGCCGCCGCCTCGGCGACCTTCGCCGGCACCACCACGTAGTGCCCGCCGTGTGGAACCGGCTCGAGCTTGCCCGTGAACGACTTCAGAGTGTGCCTCGCTGGTTCAACGAGCTGCCCGGCTCATCTTGACGATGGCAACGGCCAGCGACGTAAGGATCGCGACGACCACGACGGGCAAGAACCACAGGCTCAGTACCACTCGTTCGCCGAGAGCGACTTGCACCGAATTGTAGAAGATGTAGCCGAAGGTCCCGGTGACGATGAGTTTCATCGTCAGCACTAGCTGCCTGCCTAGCCCGTAGAGCCTACGCGCATTGTTCGCGTTGACTGGCACCGGATAATTGTAGGTGTGGGGGAGGCGCTCCAGGAAGCTAAACCCCACGTAGAAGAGGACGACGAGGATAGGCAGCGCTAGCAACGTGGCCCGGTCACCCCAGGCATCGGGCCGCCCGCTCAGATCGAAATGTGTGGGAACCTTTGCGGGCAACCGCGACCACACACTGGCGCAAAAGGCGAACAGCGCCGCAATCCCGATCATGGTCACACCCTGCAGGGCGCGCTCGGCGGGCGTGGGGGCGATGCTCAGCTTCGGTCGATCGCTCACGAAGCCATCCTAACCCCTGACAGCAAAGTCGCACGGCGCGGACGCCCGACTCGAGGAAACACGTTTCTTGAATGGTCGGCACGGCGCTTGCCAAGGATGAAGGCCATGATTAGCGGGAACGCTCGGTGGAGACTGACGGTGGGATTCGCGGCTGCCATCGGTGCCTCTTTCTTGGCGGGGTGCTGCGGAGGGCCCTTCGGTGCCGACGGCGACGGCGGCGGTTGCATGGCCTGCGCGGATCCTGCATCCGCCGATTCAGACTGCGCAGCGCCTGATGGCGGCGAGGACGCCGGCGATTCGATGGCAGGCGCTGGGAGTCAGTAACGACGGATGCCCGCATCTTCACTGCCGTGCGGCTGACGTTGGAAGCTTCCAACGATCGGTGCGGCGCACGATGCTGCAGTCATGAAAACGAACACGGAGCTCGTGCCGCTGCTGGTCGTCCAGGGCGCAGCGCGGGCGCTCGACTTCTACGTCGCAGCCCTCGGCGCAACGGTGCTGGCGCGTTACGAGCACGGCTCACAGCGGCACGTCAGTCACGCCGATCTCGCGCTGGGTGACGTACGCTTCGCCCTCACCGAGGAAGCGCGGGCGTGGAACAGCGACGCGCCTCCTTCGCTCGGCGGCTCGCCGGTGGTGCTGCAGCTCAACGTCGCCGACACCGACGCCGCCGTCGCCTCCATGTGTGGCGCTGGCGCGTCCGTCGTATTTCCCGCGCAGGAGTTCCTGGGCGAGCGCATGGCTCGCGTCCAGGATCCCTTCGGCCACCTCTGGCTCCTGCGCCAGCGCCTCGAGCAGCTCTCGAGCGACGAGATTCAGCGGCGCCGCGACGAGCTCTTCACCAGCGTCACGGCCACACCCGCCAAAGACCCGAATACCCTAAAAGGCCTCCCCGCCCCTCGGCAAGCGCGAAGTGCTCGTATCCATCTGCTGCTCGGCCCGGTCGGTGCCGGAAAGTCCACGTTTGCCCGAGCTTTGGCCCGCGAGCACGCCGCCATCCGGCTGACGCTCGACCAGTGGATGACGGCGCTGTTCCGGCAGGACCGGCCGGAAAGCGGTGTCATGGAGTGGTACGTCGAGCGCGCCGCCCGCGCTGTCGAGCAGATCTGGTCGATCGCGCAGGAGGCCGTCGTCGCCGGCACGAACGTCGTTCTGGAGATCGGTCTGCTCCAGCGCCGCGAGCGCGTGCGCTTCTACGACCGCGTCCGCGAGGCAGGCTTCGAGCTGACCATTCACGCACTCGACGCGGCGCGCGAGGTCAGGCGCGAGCGCGTGGAGCAGCGCAACCGCGAGCGAGGCTCGACGTTCTCGATGGTGGTTCCGCCGGCGATCTTCGAGCTAGCGAGCGATCTCTGGGAGCCGCTCGATGCCGACGAGTGCCGAGGACGCGACGTCCGGCTCATTCAGACGGACGCTTGACTCGAACTGCGCGCCATGTGGCGAGTCCAGCCAGGGCCGCACAGACGGCAACGATGATGAGAGCTGGCCCGACCTCGTTCGGGTCGACTCCCAACCTGCGCAGACGCCACTGGATGCGGGCTGCGATGAGCAATCCTGCGAACGCCCCAGCCGAGGTTCCGACGACGACCATGACACGCAACGCGAACCTGTCGGCGTCTTCGGCAGACGGTCCCATTCGTTTCCTCGCCGCCAAATCAGCCGACCTTCCTGCCCTGGTAGAGAACCAGGCGGTCGATCGACAGCGCGACGCGGACGTCGCCAAAGCCGGCAGCGGAGAGCGCTGCTGACTGCTCTTCTTCGGTCATGAACAGCGTCGTCCAGCGCCACGAGTCGTCCCAGGGCGTGTGGTCGCAGATCAGCACGAGCCCTGGCTTCGCCGTCACCTGGTAGACCTGCCGATAGAGCTTCGGCACGTGCCGCTTGTGTCTGATCTCGTGGATCGCCTGCATCGAGACGACGCAGTCGAACTGGCCTTCGACGCTGCGAACCCACTCCTCTGACTTGAAGCTCGCGACCACGAACTCCGCCGCAGAAAACGCAGCGAGCCGCTCGCGGCTCATCGCGATCATGGGCACCGAAAAGTCGAGCAGCGTGTAGCTGGCGAGCTGTGAACAGCGCTGCAGCACGCGCTCCGCCAGGAACCCCGGACCCGACCCGAGCTCGAGCACCCGCGCTCCGGGGCGCAGCGCGGCCACCTGCTCGGCGATGGCGTCACGGAACTGAGCTCGCCAGGGACGCTTGCGATCGGCGGCCTCCGCCCACGCGGTCGTTTCGGCGACGCTCTGCCAATCCTCGCCGTAAGGTACGTCCTCGTCTCGATCCACCGGTCCCGTCACCATCGCATCGCAAGCATACGTCGAGTCTCACCAGAACTTCCACCAGGGAGCCTTTCGGGGAGCCGGCTGCACCGCGACACTCGGCGACGGCGCGTCGTCGGTGAGCTGCCCCAGAAAGCCGTCGCTGATGTCTGCCAGAACCGACGGATCGACGCTCCACTGGCCCGCCAGCGTCATCACGTCCCCTTCGTCGGGGAGGCTCAGGTCCTCCGCCTCCTCCTCGGTCTTCTCGCCGAAGTCGACCATGACCTCCCCGCTCGCGCCGGAATAGCCGTACGCACGCTGCAGCTCGCCGTCGACGGCTCGGGCCCAGCAGTGAGTTTCGACCACGCGGTGAGTGGAGAAGTACTGAACCTCGCAGCCGAGCTCGGCCGACAACCTGGCGATCCAGTCGCCAAAGCTCGGTGGATTGTCGTCGGCGTGGCGAAAGAACCCAGTGCTCACCGCCAGTGTCCAGCCGTCGATCGGGCGCGTGACGAAGACCTTTCGACCGTAACCCGCGTCCTGATCCTCGTAGGATGCGTCGACGCCGGCTTCCCCGGTGCTCGGCGCGGTGCCGCGCAGGTCCAGGGCTCGTATCACCCGCGCCGCGTCCGTCGAGCGCGCCGCGATCCAAGCCGTCTTGTAGCCAAAGCTCATGTCATCCCCGCCCGGTCATCACACTTTGCCGGTCACGAGCACCTTCTGTTCGATGGCGCAGTCGAGGGCGATATCCGTGAAGCCTGCGCCCGCGAACGCCGCGAACTGTTCCTCTGGCGTCATGCACAACGAAGTCCAGCGCAGTGACGTGTCTCGGGGCACGCCGTCGCAAACCATCAGCATGCCGCCGGGTGCCAGGAGCTGGCGAACCTCTCGGTAGAGACCCGGCACGTGCCGCTTGTGGCGGATCTCGTGCACCGATTGCATCGCGACGACGGCCGAGTAGGGAGGCTGCAGAGCATTGGCCCAGTTCGCCGACTTGAAGTCGCCGTCGACGAAGCGAGCGCACTCGAACTTCTGCAGGCGCGCGCGACTCATCGACAACATCGGCGCCGAAAAGTCGAACAGCGTATAGCTCGTCACGTTGGAGCAGCGTTCGAGAATGCACTCTGCGAGTAGACCAGGGCCGGAGCCGAGCTCGAGCACATTCACACCCGCGGGTAGCGCTCGGATCAGCTCCGCGAAACGAAGGCGAAGCACGCTGCGCCAGGGGCGATCCTTGTCGGCTTGCTCCACCCACGCGCGCGCGTCCTCCTCGCGGCGCAGATCGATCGGACTTGGCACGTCCGCGTCGGGATCCGTGTAGTTGATCGCTGCCATTCCGGGCCCACCTGCGGCTCGATCGTAACATGGCCCGCCCTACCCATCGCGTGCGGGGAGGCGACATTCTTGGCGGATGGTGCGGTTTCTCAGCTTGAACCCCGGCGATGTACGCCACGGTCGGGCTGAGATCGGCGCGGGGCTCGGCCCAATACTCTCGCCCTTCGTGTATCATCCCAGCGTGGACAGCGCGCTGGACGAAGTCGGCCGACTGCCCCCCGGAGAGATCGTTGGGGGACGGTTCGAGGTACTCGAATTCGCCGGCGCCGGCGGCATGGCTGCGGTGTACCGCGCGCGCGATCGCGCGACCGGTGAGCTGCACGCGCTGAAGCTCCTGCGCTCGGGGCATCCCAAGCAGCTCGAACGCTTCGAACGCGAAGCACGCGTGTTGGCCCAGCTCCGTCACCCGGGCATCGTTCGTTACGTTGCTCACGGCCACGCCGAAGGTCGCGGTCTGTTCATCGCCATGGAGTGGCTCGAGGGACTCGACCTCGGCAAGAGGCTCGAGACAGGACCGCTCACTGTCGGCGAGGCCCTGCGGCTCGTGACGCAGGTGTCCACCGCGCTCGCCGTGACCCACGCGCGCGGCGTCGTTCACCGCGACGTGAAGCCGTCGAATTTGTTTCTGACTGGCGGTCAGGTCGCGACGACGAGGATCCTCGACTTCGGAGTGGCCTCGCTTGCAGACGACCGGACGCGCATTACCCGTACCGGCGAGCTGCTCGGAACGCCTCTGTACATGGCGCCGGAGCAATGGGGCGGCGGCGACGAGGTCGACGCCCGTGCGGACGTGTTTGCGCTCGGCGGCGTGCTTTACGAATGCCTGACGGGGCACACGCCCTTCCGTGCCGCCGTCGCTGCGGCGATGTCGGATTCGGGTCCACCGCCGCCGAGCACGCGTCGCGCCGGCATACCCGCGGCGCTCGATCAGCTCGTGCTGCGCATGTTCGCCCGAGACCGCTCGAAGCGACCAGTTGACGGCCGCGCCGTGCTGAACGAGCTCCTCGCGTTCGGCAGGCCCGAGCAGGAGTCGAGCCTGGCGGAGCTCACCTCGCAAGAGAGCCGCGTCGAATCCGTCGTCGTGATTGGCGGTTGCGAGCCAGATGTCACCGCGGCCGACGTCGACACAGGGCCGATGTCGCCCAGGCCAGCGCGGCCTCGTCAGACACCGAGCGCGCCCGACCGCAAGATCCTCCGAGCGCTGGTCGAGCGCTACCGTGGTCGACTCGTCTCACTCGCTGGCGGAACGTTGCTGATGGTCTTCGCGGAGCCCATCGTGCCCACTGATCGCGTGGTGCGCGCGGTGAGATGTGCGCTGTCGGTGCGCGGCCTGCTTCCCGACGCGCCGGTCAGCGTGGTGACCGGTCGCGACCTCTCGAGCGAAGGAGCGCGAGTCGGCGCGGCCGTGCGGACTGGCGGCACGAGCGCTGGAGTAGTGGTCGACGAGGTCACTGCCGGCCTTCTCCCCGGTCGTTTCTCCGTCGCATACGCCGACAACGCCTTCACCGTAGCCGCGGAGCGCGACGTCGACGAAGCGGCCCGCCTGCTGCTCGGTCGACCTGCGCCGTTCGTCGGACGCGAAGGCGAGATGGCGAACCTGCTCTCGAGCTTCGACGAGTGCGCTCGCTCCGGGGCGTCACGCGCCGTGGTGGTGACCGCGGCTGCGGGCGTGGGCAAGTCGCGGCTGCGGCTCGAGTTCGTCCAGCAGCTCCACGAGAAGGAGCGCGACTGCCAGATCTGGCTCGGTCGCGGCGACCCGCTGCGCATGGGCTCGCCCTTCGCGTTGATCGGCGACGCCGTGCGCCGCGTGGTCGGCATCCGGACCGGCGATCCGCTCGTCACTCAGCTCGACAAGCTGCACTCCCGAGTGTCGCGCACGCTCGCGCCGGACGATGCGCGCCGCGTGAGCGCGTTCCTCGGAGAGATGATCGGTGTACGCTCGCCCGACGACCGCTGCGAGGCTCTGCTGATCGCCCGGCAAGACCCCGCGGCGATGGCCGACGGGATCCGCCGCGCCTGGGAAGACTGGCTCAGGGCGGAGTGCGAGGCCACGCCCGTGCTCCTCGTGCTGGAAGATCTTCACTGGGGAGACGCGTCCAGCGTCAAGCTGACGGAAGACATTCTGAAACACGAGCAGGCTTGCCTGGTGCTGGGGCTGGCGCGTCCCGAAATCAGGGATGCCTTCCCGAGCCTCTTGGTGCGCGAGGGAACGCAGGAGATCAATCTCGCCAAGCTCTCGCGCAAGTACAGCGCGGCGCTCGTGCAGAGCGTGCTCGGCGACGGCTTCGACGCGGCAGTGGTCGAGCGGGTCGTCGAGCTGTCCGCCGGGCATCCTTTCTTCCTCGAAGAGCTGATCCGTCACGTCGCGGAAGGTCGCGTCGAAGGATTACCCGAGACCGTGCTCGCGATGGTGCAGGCGCGCCTGGAAGGTATGGAGCCGGACGCTCGACGTGTGCTGCGAACTGCGGCCGTCTTCGGCGAACAGTTCTGGACCGGTGGAGTTCTGGCGCTCGTCGGTAGCTGGATGGACCGCGCGCAGGTCGAAGACTGGCTGAGCACGCTGGCCAATCGCGAGGTCATCGAGCGCCGCGCTCACTCGCGCCTGCGCGGCGAGCACGAGTGGATGTTTCGTCACGCCCTGGTGCGCGACGCCGCCTACTCCATGCTGACCGACGCGGACCGAACACTCGCGCACCGACTCGCAGGCGGGTGGATGGCCGACGCCGGAGAAGAGAACCACGCGGCACTCGCCCAGCACTTCGAGCGTGGCGAGGATTGGGATCGCGCAGCGCAGTCGCTGGGACGCGCAAACGAAGAGGCGATCGGCGCCGAGGCGATGGAGGAGGCGGATCGCTACTTCGCCGACGCAGGGCGCGTCATCGCTAAGCTGCCCGACACACCGGACGTGCTGCGGCGACGTGTCTCCCTCGTGCTGGCGCAGCTGCCCGTGGTGCTCACGCTGCTCAAGTTTCCGAGCTACTACGAGGTCTTGCTCGAGCATGAGCCGCTCGCCGTCAAGCTGGGCGACGACGCGCTCCTCGGCACGCTTCAAGCACGGCTGGGTGAGTCGCTCTGGGCGTTCGGCAAGTTCGACGAGGCGATCGCCCGCCTGGAGCGTGGGGCGGAACTGTGTTCGCGCGCCGGAACCCACGAAGAAGCCGGCTACGCCTATCAGGCCTTGATGGGCAGCAACGCATTTCGCGGAAACTTCGAAGCTGCGCTGGCGCTGCGGCCGCGGCTCGAAGAGCACATGGCCATCGCGCCGAACCCACGCTGGCACACGTACGGGCTCGGCATCGCGTCCATGAGCCTGGTGTGGTTGGGGCGATGGCGTGATGCGATCGCCGTGGCTGACGAGGCGCTCGCGCTTGCCGAGGCCTCGAAGCAGCCCGGAGTCATCTCGTTCGCCGGCTGGGTGCTCTCCTTCGCGCATACCTACGGCGGCGACGCCGACCGCGCGATCGCTGCCGCCGAGCACGCCATCGCTGCGGCGCTGACGATCGGGGACCGGACCTGGGCCGAGTGTGCCCTGGCCACGGCGCTGTGCCGGGCCGATCACCCCGAGCGCACGATCGAGGTGCTGTCCGAAGGCTTGCCGCTGATGCGAACCGCGGAGTTTGCCGCAGGAGAGATGTTCGCTTCCGTGCTCGTCCGTGCCTACACCATGCTCGGTCGTCACGACGAGGCGGCGGTCGCAGCGGCCGAAATGCTGCGCGTCGCGACGCAGCACAAGATGCAGCTCAACATCGGCGTCGCGCATCGCCATCTCGCCGAGATCGCGCTCGTGCGCACGCCGAACGACCTCGAGCTGCCGGCCAGGCACCTCGAGGCCAGCGTCGCGACGCTGACGGCGATCCGCGCACAGGACGAGCTGGCGATGGCGGACGTCGAATGGGCGCGACTCCACGAGCGAGCGGGCCGTGCAGAAGAGGCTCGCCGCAGCCTGACGAGCGCGGTCGAGGTCTTCGAGCGGCTGGGCTCACCGTGGTCACCGCCGGACCTGGCCGCGCTGCGGGCGCGCATCACGATGTCGTGATCGGGAGCGGTACAGGACCTTGCCGACGAAGAGCACCACGCTGACGATCCACGAAGTGCCCGAGGGCGCGAGCTACGTGCTCGTCTTCGACGACCGGGGCTCGCGCCGGGTGCCGCTGCCCTCAGCCGGCGTGGCCGTGATCGGAAGGACGGACGAGTGCGAGATCCAGATCGATGATTCGTCGGCGTCGCGCACGCATGCGCGTCTCGAAATCGGAGAGGCCGGTGTATCGATCGTCGATCTCGGCAGTCGACACGGTACGCGCTTGAACGGTCAGCTCACCCTGTCCAGCCCCAGCCCGCTCGCGTCGGGCGATGTCTTGCAGGTCGGTCGCTCGTCGCTGGTCGTCCATCTGGCCACGCGACAGCCACGAAACGTCGCCGCGCTCGCTCGCGCGGAGCTCGATGATCGCCTGGAGCGTGAGCTCCAGCGGGCCCGGCGGCACCGCCGCTCGCTGGCGATCGTGCTGCTCGACCTCGCCGGCGGATCCGAGCGCCTGGCGCTCGAGCGCGCGCAGGAACACCTCCGCGGGGACGACACGATCGGCGTTCTGGAAGAGGGCAAGCTGCTCGTCGTCGCGCCAGAAACCTCGCCGGCGGAGGCAGAACGCCGCCGCAACGCGCTGGCCGCGGCGCTCGCCCAGGCGCTCCCCAACCTGCGCGCTGTCGTCGCGTGTCATCCGAGCGACGGCCCCGACGCAGGTGGCATGCTCGCCGCGGCGCGCGCTCGCCTCGCCGGCGCCAATGAGCGTCGCAGCGTAGGCGACCGCAGCGTGATCGTCGCCGATCCCGCGATGGCGAAGACCTATGACATGATCGAGCGTCTCGCGACGAGCGACATCGCGGTCTTCATCGTCGGCGAAACCGGCACTGGCAAGGAGCTCGCGGCGTCCGCGCTCCACGCCTGGTCGCCGCGGGCGTCGGGTCCTCTCGTCGCCATCAACTGCGCGGCCCTTCCGGAGACGTTGATCGAAAGTGAGCTGTTCGGCCACGAGAAGGGTGCGTTCTCGGGTGCCGAGCGCACGAAGCCCGGGCTGATGGAGCGCGCCACCGGCGGTACGCTCTTTCTCGACGAGCTGGCGGAGCTGCCGCCATCGGCTCAGTCGAAGCTGCTCCGTGCACTCGAGCAGCGCGAGCTCCTCCGCATCGGCGGCCTCGAACCGATCCCGGTCGATTTTCGCCTGATCGCAGCCACGAGCCGCGACGTGCGCGCGGAGATCGCCGCCGGACGCCTGCGGGAAGATCTCTACTATCGCGTCGCCGCGGCCGTGCTCGAGCTCCCCCCGCTGCGTGACCGGCCGCGTGACGTCGCGGTGCTCGCACGGACGTTCCTGGCGAATGCGCGCGCACGCGCCGGCCGTGGCCCCAGCGAGCTGTCGGACGACGCCTTGCGCGTTCTCTCGGCCTACCGCTTTCCGGGAAACGTTCGTGAGCTCGCGAACGCGATCGACTTCGCGTGCGCCACGACCACGGACGACGTCGTCGAGCCGTGGCACCTGCCGAGCGCCATCACGCTTCAAACCGCGCCCAGCACCGGTGCGAGCGAGCGAGGCTTCAAGCCAATTGCCGAGGAAATCGCCGAGCTCGAACGCCGCCGCATGCTCGAAGCGCTCGAGGCAGCGAGCGGAAACCAGAGCCGAGCGGCGGAGCTCATCGGCATGCCGCGACGAACGTTCGTCACGAAGTCCGCGCAATACGGTTTGCGCCGATTCGGCTCAGAGCAGTGAGCTGATTCAGCGCACGGTCGCCCAGAGATTTACGTAGACAGGCCGTAAATGCCCCCACCCGGCCAGGCACGCCGGTTGCCTAGGGTCGGCCATGGTGGTCGAACATCTCACCGGTGGTGAGGCCGTCGTGCGGTCTCTGCTGAAACACGGCGTCACGGACGTGTTCGGCGTCCCCGGCGCACAGACGTACGCGCTCTACGACGCTCTGCACGACGCGTCCTCGGAGATTCGCACCATCGGCGTTCGGCACGAGCAGGCCGCCGCGTACATGGCCTTCGGTTACGCACAGTCGAGCGGTCGCCCCGGCGTTTATACGGTCGTTCCGGGCCCCGGCGTGCTCAACACTGCCGCCGGGCTCGCCACGGCGAACGCCGGCAACGTACCGGTGTTCTGCGTCGCGGGCCAGGTGCCCTCGAACGCGATCGGCCTGGGCCGCGGCGCTCTCCACGAGCTACCGGACCAGCTGGCGCTGCTGCGCGGCCTCACCCGCTGGGCCGAGCGCGTGCCGCATCCGTCGTCGGCATCACGCCTCGTCGCCGAGGCGTGGACCAAGATGTGCGGCAACAGCCGCGGAGCGGTCGCGCTGGAGATCCCGTGGGACGTCATGGCGGCGCGCGCGCCGACTCGCCTGGAGTCGCCGCTGCCGCTCGAGCCGCGCCCCATCCTGTCCGAAGAGAGCATCGAGCGTGCTGCCGCCCGGATCGCGAGCGCCGCGCGGCCCATGATCTGGGTAGGCAGCGGCGCGCTGGAGGCTCGCGAGGAGGTCCTTGCGCTGGCGGAGCTCCTCGGGGCTCCGGTGGCGTCGTTCCGCGGTGGACGCGGCATCGTGGGCGACGATCATCCGCTCGCCCTCACGCTCGCTTCGGCCTGGCACCTGTGGAATCAGACCGATGTGCTGATCGCGGTGGGCTCGCGCGCCGAGCCTCCGCTCATGCATTGGCCCGAGCGCGCGACGCCGCCTGATCTCGTTCGCATCGACATCAATCCCGTCGAGATGGTTCGACGCCGCGCCGACTTCGGCGTCGTCGGCGACGCTGGTGAAGCGCTGCGGGAAATCGTCTCCTTGCTGCGCAAGAAGGGCGTCAGGCGACGAACCTCGCCGGCAGAGGTGAAGGCTGCTCGCGACGAAGCGGAACGCGAGCTCGCCGACGTGCAGCCACAAGCCGGCTATCTCGCGGCGATCCGCGACGTGCTCCCGCGCGACGGCTTCTTCGTCGAAGACCTGTGCCAGGTGGGATAC
>DATLIL010000419.1:0-2005 GCA_035539475.1 Polyangiaceae bacterium | reverse complement strand
TCCACACGTTGGCCTCGACGCTTCTCGGGGCACTGCAGGGCTGGGCGTTCACCGTGCGGGTCTGCGGGCTGCCGGCGAGCAACGCCGCAGCGAACGGCTACGTCGAGCGGCTCGTCGAGCTGCTCTGGAACGGCGTCGGCGACGGGATGTGAGGACACGGAATACCAGGGCTACCAACGGAGCTCGTGCGTGATGGTGAGCCTTTGGACTTGGCGAGGCGCTCGAGCACGGTAGCCACCTGAGCTTTGTCGAGCCATCCCTCGGCGACGCCCATCGTGAGCTGGTAGAGCTCCTCCGACGGTTGGTCGATGCTGATACCGTTGATGTGGAGGAAGACCAGCGCGGCGAGGGTTCCGGTCCGCTTGTTGCCGTCAGTACGTGATCGAAGCCAGCTGCCGTCAGCCGGTTGAAGAAGTCGGCGCCTGAGTACCCCGTCAGCGCAATGAGACGCAGGCGAGCGCGGTTCGGATGCGCCTGAATACGTCGAGCGAGCTCGAAGCCATCGGCCTCCGGCATTCCGATGTCGGACAGCACCACGTCCGGGGCCTCATCAAGGCGCTCCACAGCCTCCGCCACGCTGGAAGCAGCCAGCACTTTGGCGCCCATCATCTCGAGCAGCTCGTTGAGCAATTCGCGCGCATCCTGGTCGTCATCGACGACGAGGACGCGAAGGGACATTCCCGGTATGTGGCACTACGGGCCAGCTCTTAGCAAGGCGCTCGGCACCATCTTGAGAAACGCCTCCCTGGCACTGTTTCCGGGGTGTTCCGTGCGCCGAGTCCGCGCTGACCGACTTACGTGGGTCTCCTAGTAGGAGTCAGTGCGCACGCGCTATTCTGAGCGCGCTCACTGCTCGCCCCTCGAGTACAATCCGCTCCGGGAGCTCCCGCTGCGGCAGCGGTTGCCTGACTCGATCAAGGCAGCGACGCCCCTGACCAAGCGCGAGCGTGGCCTCCGCGATACGACCCACCGCCGCGCAGTTGATTGCGTGTTTGAATTCGTTGCGCGCGAGGTGCACTACATTCGAGAACACGCCACACCCCCGATGTGACGTCGTCTATTAGACCGACCTGCAGCGCGGTTCCAACGAGTGAGATCTACCGACTCCGGCCTGCGACGCCGGCGCACGCTTCTAGCGGCGCGATCTCACTCGCAGGACGGCTTCGCACCCGGTGTGCACTTCGCCGGGCAACATCCCTCGTAGGCACGAGATTGCGTACGCGCTATTCAGGAAGTGGAACCGATGGCCGCCGACGTCGAGCGGGCGCTCCAGCAGCAACGGCTGCGCCGGGCGCGCCGAGTCGGACCTTTCCAACCGTCCAATCGCCGCGTTCACCGAACGCAGCGCACGCCGAAACCTGACCCGCCACCCGCCGGACTAGCACTGATCCTGGCGGCTGGCCGTAGCCAGATACCCGCACGCGACCAGGCCCCACCGCGTGCGCCCTTTTCTCGATCCTCCGCAATGTTGGCGCAGTCATCGCAAGGGGTCCCATCTTCTGAGTACCACGAGTCGTTCTCGCCGCCGACGCTCTCTGGATACTCTTGGCTATCGAGCACCCATTCGAGCACACTGCCAGCAAGGTCGTGGTGTCCCCAGCGTGCCTGTGTGCCTGGCGTACTTCCAACTGCCAGCGGTTCGTCGGGGGCCAGTTCGGGGTAGTAGGCGTCGGTTCCCCAAACCTCGCGCCGATTCTCGTCGCCCCCGGCGGCGGCGTATTCCCACTCGGCCTCGGTTGGCAGACGTCCTCCGTCCCAAAAGCAGAACGCAAACGCCACGTACCACGACACGCAGTTGATCGGCTTGGTCTCGTTGAGAAGAGGATCGGTAGTCCAGGTGGCAAACTCATCGCACTGTAGCGACGCTGCGAGCTCGGCCTTATCCGCGGGCATGTCGACATTCCAGTCGGTGCGCCTCGCCCTCTGTCGCAGAAGTCGCCCCCAGAGAGCTCACACGGGAGAGGTGATCGTGACCGCAGAAAATATGTGCCGATTTCAATATTTG
>DATLIL010000418.1:0-3821 GCA_035539475.1 Polyangiaceae bacterium | reverse complement strand
GAGCTGCACCGGCGCTGGCCGAAGCAGGTGCCGGCTCCGCGCGGGGCGCGCTCTGGAACTGCGGGGCGCTGCCCTCGTCACCGCCGGAGTAGCTCTCTGCCGCGGGGGGCGCGCTGGGCTCGCCGGCGGGCGCTTGCGTGGTCACGCTGCCGCCGCCGCTGCGCGCGGACTCGGCGGGAGCCTTGTTCACGCCGCCACAGCCGGCGAGGGCGAAAGCGAGCACTGATACGGGAATGAAGCCTTTTGAAATCAACGAGTTCATGTCTTTCCTCCGTCCGTCGCAAACAAGAACGGAGGACCCCGGGCGCCCTTACAGGGCGAGCTCAGGAAAGACGAGAACTACCCGAGTACACGTTGTAGGTTCCGCTGCGGGCAAAACCAGCGAGCAGCATGCCGAGAGCTTCGGCCGTCGCGATGGCGAGCGAGCTCGGAGCAGAGACACCGATCACGCCGGGCAAGCCAGCCGCCGCCGCCTTCTGCACGATCTCGAAGCTCGTGCGTCCACTGACGACGAGCAAGTGCTCCGAGAGCGGAAGCGCGCCGTCGAGCAGGAGGCGGCCTACGGCTTTGTCGACCGCGTTGTGACGGCCCACGTCTTCGCGCACGACGAGCAGGTTGCCGCGCACGTCGGCGACGGCTGCGGCGTGGAGCCCGCCGGTGCGCGCGAAGTTCGGCTGCTCGGCGCGCAGGCGATCGGTCAGCGTGAGCAGCAGGGCGCGATCGAATCTCGCGGCCGCCGCGGGAGGACCGAGGCGAGCGACGAGATCGGCGATCGTCGTGCGGCCGCACACGCCGCAGGCCGCGGTGGTCAGCGTTCCACGGCGCGAGCGCCCAGCGTCGCCGTCGAGCACCGAGCCGGGCGCCGCGCTGACGTCGATCACGTTGCCGTAGCCCTCGTCGCCGGGGCGGCCGCAGTGAGCGACGCTGCCCAGATCGTCGCGGCCCCGTACCAGGCCTTCGGCGAGCAAGAAGCCGGCGACGAGCTCGTGATCATTACCGGGTGTACGCATGGTGACGGCGAGGGCCTCGCCGGCGATGCGGATCTCGAGCGGCTCCTCGACCACCACGTCTTCGTCGCGCTCGCTGCTCGAGTCGCCTTCGACGCGCAGGGCCCGGCGCCGCTCGACGCCCTTCACGACGACACCCGCTCGATGCTGACGGTCGTGTGGTAGTCCGGCTCGCCGGAGGCGGGGTCGTACTTGCGCCCGAGCAGCGCGTTGCACTCGGGCCAGTAGCCCTGAACGCTCCCGCGCCGGCAGGGGCCCTCTTTCACCACGGCGTCGAGCGAGCCGTGGGCGCTCTTGACGCGCACCGCCTGGCCCTCCGCCAGGTCGAGCGCGGCGATGTCGCGCTCGTCGAGCAGGATCGCGTTGCGGCGAGCGCCTGCCACGAGCGGATCGCGCTGGCCGTAGGTCATGGAGTTGAATTGCTTGCCGCGGCGCATGGCCAGCAGGAACTGCCCGGCGGGGACGTCGATGCGCGGCACGACGACGCTCGTGAAGTGCGCCTTGCCGTCCGGCGTCGGAAAGGAGGTCGCTCCGAGCTGCGGCCCACCCCACTGCACGGAGTCGCCCTCGCGCTCGAGCTTCTCGATGCCGGCGTAGAGCGGCATCAGCGACGCCATCTCCGCGCGGATCGCGCGTGTGTCCGCGTAGTGAAAGAGGTCGCGCCGCTCGGGCTCGAGCTTTTGCCCGATGAGGCAGGGGATCTCCCATTCGGCGCGCGCCCCGGCGATGCGCGGCCCGCGGATCTCGGGCGTGAAGCGGATGCGGCGCTCGGTCGACGTGCTGCTGCCGCCCGACTTCTGCTCGTAGCGGGTCTGCGCCGGCAGCACGAGCACGGCCTCTTCGGCCTCGAGCAGCGTGGAGCTGTTGAGCACGATGTCCTGGTGTACGCGGAGCTTCACGCTCTCGAGCGCGCGGCGGGCATGGGCGCGATCCGGCATCGTCTCGAGGTGGTTGCCGCCCACCAGGTAGAGCAGGTCGAGGCCGCTCTCGCCCGCGCGCTCGAGCAGGTGCGCCGCTCTCAGGCCCGGCTGGTGCGGGATGGCGTGATTCCAGGCGGCTTCGAAGCGCGCGACGTTCTCGCCGTCGAGCGGCACGCCGCCGGGCAGCTTGTCGGGATCGGCGCCGCACTCGGCCGAGCCCTGCACGCCCGAGTGGCCACGGATCGGCATGATGCCGGTGTTGGGCCGCCCGATCATGCCGCGCGCCAGCGCGAGGTTCACGACCATCTTCACGTTGTCCACGCCGAACTCGTACTGCGTGAGACCCATCGAATAGACGAACACGGCCGTCCTGGCGCGCGCGTAGAGCTCGGCGAAGCGCCGGAGCTCGCTCTCGGCCAATCCGGAGTCTTCACAAAGAGCGGCCCACGACTGCTCGCGCAGCGCACGGCGGAGCTCCTCGGCGCCCGCGGTCCGTTCTGCGACGAAGCGTTCGTCCCAGCCGCCGAGCTCGTCCAGGGCCTTGAGCACCCCGCTCATGAAGGCGATGTCGCCGCCCGGCCTCACGGCGAAGAAGTCGTCCATCAGCTTGGTGCCGAACAGCGCTGACCCCGGCAGGCTCGGGATCCAGTAGCGCTCGAGCGCTGGCTCGCGGAAGGGGTTCACCACCACGATGCGCGAACCGGCCTTCTTGGCGTGGTGCAGGTACTTGGTCGAGACCGGCTGATTGTTGGGCAGGTTACTGCCGATGATCACGATCAGGTCGGCCCCGATCCAATCCTTCAGCGACAGCGTCGGCGCGGCGTAGCCGATGGTCTGCTTCAACCCGACGGTGGAGGCGGCGTGGCAGAGCCTGGCGCAGGTGTCGACGTGCGGTGTGCCGCCGATGCGCGCGAGCTTCTGCAGCGTGTAGTACGTCTCGTTGGTGATGCCGCGGCTGGTCACGAACATGCCGATGCGATCCGGACTGGACCGTCGCCAGCGGCCGGCGACGAGCTCGGCCGCTTCGTCCCACGTGATGCGCGAAAACCCGGGCTCCCCTTTGAGGCGGAGAAGCGGGTAGGGGACACGGCCCAGGCGGTGGAGCTCCTCGTTGGAGAGCGCAGCGAGCGTGGCCGCGTTCCCGAGGAGCTCGTCCGGGATCGGACCCATCGTGTTGAGACGCAAAAGCTTCAGTCGGGTCAAACACAGGTGCACGCCGGGAATGACGTCGTCTTTCAGGCCCCGTGGACCGAGCGAGCAGCCGTCGCACACGCCGTGACGCAGGATCCTGAGCGCGTAGGCCCAGCGCCCGCGATTTTCCCAGAGCACACCGAGCATGCCGAGGTAGTGACGCGGCTTGTTCTTGACCAGGAGCCCGAAGGGCACGATCAACGAGAGGAGCTGCCAGAGCCGGCGGAGCAAGCGCATCGCGCCCGAGCTTAGCAAGGCCGGGGCGAGCAGGCCGAAGCGCGCCAAATCGCGCCAAATGCGCGAGGTTCGCGCTCATTCGTCGTCGCCCAACGAGGAGCGCGACAGGCATGGTCGTGGGCGGCGTGTTCCCCACCAAACTCACCACTCGATGGTGTGATGTTTGGCGTGTTGCCCTAGCTAATGAGAACCGCTTAGCAAGCGATCAGGGCCTAGTAATCGCTGCAAACGTTGCACTCCGTTGCTTGACACTCCACTTGTCGCTCACCTAGATTCACCGCGAATTTCAAGAGCCCTGACTCGGGCTCGAGTTCGCGTACTGGGTGGTCAGCGTTGAGCTGGCAAACATGGGAGCGCCACGATGAAGACGGCAACACTTCGAAGGATTGGGCTCGTCGGGTTGAGCTTGGTGGGCATGCTCGCGCTTCGCGGTAGCGCGGAAGCCGACGTGGAGCTTCATCCGGCG
>DATLIL010000417.1:0-3210 GCA_035539475.1 Polyangiaceae bacterium | reverse complement strand
TGAAAGAGCTGGCCGATGAGCTCGCGAACGGGGGCGTCGCCGATCCCGCGCGCACGCTCGGCGACACCTCGAGGCAGGACCTGGTCGAGCGGATCGCAAAGCTGAGGGAGCGCGGCCTGCGCGCTCTCGTCGTTGTCGCCGAGCCAGGGCGCCCACTGGACGAGGTGCGGCCGTTGTGGGGAATGCTCGGGCTGAACGAGCAGAAAGACCTCTTGCTCCTGCACAACGGCACCCGCTGGGAGGCCAAGGGCTGGGGGCTGGGGCGAGAGCAGATCGCCGCGGCGCTCGACGCGTCCGAGCCGGCGCTGCGTGACGCGCCGGTGCAGGGCTTCGTCGAGGCGCTCGATCGGCTCTCGCTGCTCGTGCTGGGACCAGAGCCCGAATCGACGTTTCCGTGGCTGCCTTTGAGCGCAGGCGCGGTGGCGGTCGCCGGCCTGAGCTGGGTGATCGCTCGGCGGCGCAAGCTCGCGCGCGAACGCCGTGTGCGCATCGCGTCAGCGCTGGCTTCGGCCGAGGCGGTGCAGGCCGACGTGGTGCTGGCTGCGGAGGCGCTGCCTGGTGACACGGCCGCCGAAATCCAGCTCAAGGCCGCGACGCTGGCCGAGGAGCTCCGGCGCGCCGCCGAGAGCGAGAACGAGAGGCTGGCGGTCGGGCGGCTGACGCAGCTCGAGAGCGAGCTCAATGCGTTGCATTCGGACGTGATGGCGCGCACGCGCCGCGGGCAAGGTGAGTGAGATCATGATCAAGAGCATCATCAACGTGGATCTGCCGAGCGTGGAGAGCGAGCGACGCAAGACCCTGTTCGATCAGCTCAAGGAGCTGTTCGGCGCGCGCATCGATCTCCGGAGCGGCTACGAAGAGACGACGGTGAGCGCCTTCTCGCTCATCGACGGCGTCTGCAATGCGCTCTATCGGGCCCAGATCAGCGATGCCATCTCGCTCATCGTCGACAAGAAGGTGGTGTTCCTCGACACCCTGAACGTCACCGCGGACTCCGGCCTACTGTGGCAGGCGGCGCAGGAAAAGGGCGTATTTGCGGCCGAATTCCAGGAGGTGCACGTCGCCTATGGGCAGCGCGAGGCGGGGCTCTACGTGATCCTGGACGTCCGCGTGCAGCGGCGCGTGCTGCGCGGCACGGCGGAGATGACGGTCGAGCTCGCGGCCCGGCCCGAGGCGCTCGTGGTGCAGAACGGCGAGACGGCGCAGGGCTACGCCGAACGCGTGACGAGCTACGCACGCAATGAGGCTGCGATCGCACACGAGCGCGCGGCGCTGGACGGCATCGCGCAGCGCGTGGCCGGCGAGCTCGGGCGGGCCCTGCCAGGCTCGCGGGTGAACGTGCAGCCCGCGCACGTGCAGCTCATCCGGCAGGAGAGCCGGCAGCTCAGGCGCTTCGGCAAGCTGGGCTGGGGTTCGCAGGCGACGACGCCTCACTATCGGCCGGTGCCGACCCAGGCGCGCAGCGGAGCGTACGCCGATCCGTTCTATTACTACTGGCACGACCCTTACTGGGACTTCACCAATTACCTGATGCTCGACGCCGTGCTGCATCACGGCGGCTGGCACTCGCCCGAAGTGGTGGTGGTGAACCCCGAGGGGCAGCAGCTGTACACGGCCGACCAGGCCGAGACGCACCAGCACGACCCCTGGGTCGGCTCAGGGTTGGTTTCGGTGGGTGACCACGGCGTGGGCGTCAGCGAGTCGCTGCCGGAGCAGAATAGCTGGGGAGGCAGCGATCTGGCCGCGGGCTCGGAGCACCGCGGCGGCTGGGGTGGGAGCGACGTCCACGATCACGGTTGGGGTGGCAGCGACACGGGCTCGAGTGACAGCTCGTCCAGCAGCGATACGGGCTCCAGCTGCTCGAGCTCCTCTTCGTGTGGGTCCTCGTGTTCGGGTTCTTCGTGTGGGTCTTCGTGCGGTGGCGGTGGCGGCGGCGACTGAGACTACTGGGCGAGCGGGAGCATGAAGTACGGCGTCGTGAACTCGTCGCGCTCGGCGCGCGCGATGGCCATGCGCACGCGTTCTTCGAACTGATGGAGCGCGAGCAGCTCCTGGTGCATCCAGGGCTCGCCGCAGATGCGGCCCAGCCGCCGCGCGCCGGCGCCGTGAGCAATCTGCGCAACCTCGAGCAGATGCGCCTGATCTTCGACACTCTTGAAATCCTTCAGTTGCGCGAGCGTGGCTAACGCGCTCTCGAAGTGTGCTCGAACAAGATTCACGTCACTGGACATCAACCCTCCCTCTTACGGTCGTGGGCATCCGAAGATAACAGCTCGCGCGCTGAGAGCACGTCGTTTGCTGATGAAATACGAGTCATCTATGCGCGCTGACTGTGGCAGCTACGTGAACCGCGTAGCGCTCTCGAAGAGAGACTGTGGACAAGCCACGAATGACGGATGGTTCACGCAGCAAACGCGCAAGCACACCACGTCACGCGTCTGGACACCGATGATGCCTTTTACGCGCCGGCCGTGCTCGTGGCCGCGCCGGGCGCGAACCCTGGGCAATCCGCGAGCGCACGCGGAAAATGGCGCGCAACGAGCTCACGGACCACAGGCGACTAGCGCCAGATCGTCGAGCCAGACGTCGAACTCACCCTGGCCCTCGAAGGTGAACTCGATGCTGTAGAGCGCACTGCGATCGAGCTCGGCGTGCTGGGGAACGGTTGGATGCCTGAAGTCCTCGAGGGGCAGCTCGAACGTGGTCCAGGCGTCGACTTCGGGCACGACGAACGCAACTCCCGCGTGTGCGTTGCAGAGCCAGGTCTGACCGCAGTTGCCGGCGTCCGGGATCGTCCACTGATCCGAGACCCGGACGTGCAGGGGCCGCGGGCTCGAGCCCATGGCGAACGCGCCGCGAGCCGCGAAGCTCAGCGCGCAGTAGGCCGAGGCGTCGTAGGGGTTCTTGGTCGTGACGATCTGATTCAGATTGCAGCCGATCAGTGCGCCCCAGTTGCTGTTCGGCTCGGCATGGCTGCAGAAGCCCGAACCCGAGGCGTGCAAAGCGAAGCCGTTCGTGCCAAACGTCGGATCACCAGCTTCGATCGCACTGGCCACGTCGATGAAGCTCGACGGCGCCATCGTCGCCCCGGGAGAGCCGTCGTTGGCCACGAACCAATCGCCGCTGCGGCCAGCGCTCTCGTCGATGCGGTAGTCGCCGTTCTCGAAGTCGTCGACGACCGAGAGCGCTGGCCGCAGCGGCGATTGGTTC
>DATLIL010000416.1:0-6705 GCA_035539475.1 Polyangiaceae bacterium | reverse complement strand
CACTGGCCGTCCCGGCACTCGTCGTCATCGTCGTCGCAGCCGGTCAGCGTGGCGAGCCAGCACAGGGACAGCGCGGCGAGCCAGCACAGGGACAGCGCGGCGAGCAGGCGCGAAGACAGCGGCATGGCCCGATTCTAGTCGCGGATCCTCGATCTGCAACCGGTTCCCGAACGGGTTGTAGATTTGGAAATTCACTGTAGCCGTTTGTCAGCACGCCCGCGCCGTGAGACGACAGCGGGATGAGCGACGAGGTCTTGCTCTTTGTCTACGGCTCGCTGCTGCCTGGCGAGCGCGATCACGAGCTCATGGCCGGCGCCACTCTGATCGGGCCGGCGCGCACCAGCGCCGGTTACAAGCTCGTCGATCTCGGTGTCTACCCGGCGCTCCTGGTCGGCGGCGACGTCAGCGTCGTCGGTGAGCTCTACCGCATCGACAAGAAGCGCCGTTTCTCCATCGACGTGCGCAAGGAGTGCCCGGTGCTGTTTCATCGCACCAGCGTGACCCTCGACGACGGCACCGTGGCCGAGGCCTACGCGATGAACGAGGACCAGGTGCGAGGCAAACGCCGCATCGCTGGTGGCGACTGGCGCCGGCGCTTCGAGCCTCGCCCGCGGGTCGACCAGGCGGGTGCGTTCACACGCTGGGCGCGTAAGCGCTTCTGATCAATGCCCGACGATGCCGATCTTGGCGTCGTAGACTAGACGGCCGTACTTCGGATCTTTGAGCTCGATGCTGTAGTCGTTGGGCACGTTGACCACGAACTTGGGCGCGCCCTTGAACAGCGGCCGCGTGCCCTCGCCGCCCTTGATCAGCACGTCGACGGTGTGGTCGGTCTCGGCGCCGAACTCGATCGGAGAGTTGTACACCTCGGTCAGGTTGCTGCCCTTGCGCTTGTAGATGAACAGCGTCCACTTCTCCGCGTTTTCCTTCTTCTTGAAGTGAATGACGTCGGAAACGAACTCGTCGCGCGCCTTGGTCTTGCAAGCGGCCATCTTGGCCGGATCGTCCTGGGCTTGCGCGCTGCACGTATCCTGCGCGGCCTGGCTCGGATCCGAGCTCGTGTAGTTGATCACGAACGCGACCTCGCTGGCGGTGAGGATCGCCTTGGGCGAGCTGCTCAGCTTGGGCTCGGCAGGGGGCGGAGGCTCCGCGGCGGGCGCTGATGCGGCTGGCGGCGGCGCTTCTGCGCTGGCAACGGGTTCGGGTGCTGGCGTGGGCTCCGCTGGCGGCGCAGCTGCAGCGCTCGCCGGCGGCGCGGCCGGGGTCTCGGGTTGGGGCGCGGGCTTGGACGAGCAGGCCAGCGTGAGGGCGAGCAAACTCGAGGTCAGCAGCGTGAGCTTGGACATATTGAGTCGCGATCAGTCGACACAACGGTGCTCTTCGTCAAGCGCACGCGAGCCAGCAGCAGAAAAGCACGAGTCTCATCGAGGGTTACCTACATTGTCGCCGTGCAGGTCACTCAAATGCAGCCGCGGGTTTGCTTTTGCTGGTTGCTCACGACTCGCATGCTAGACCGCCCGTTCCTAGTTGCCGTCACGGCTCGTGTGCAGAGCCGACGCTATCGATCTGCGCGTGCGGTTCTCGTGACGTTCGGAACGAAAGGATCACGCATTGGGATTGTCCACATTCGGGGCCAATGAGCTCCACGAAGGTGTGTTCCAGATCCGCATGAGACTCGCTTGCGCGCTCGCAGCGCTCGGCCTCATGGGCTGTTCCGGCGCTGCCACGACCGAAGAACACGTCGAAAAGCTTGAGCACCAACTGATCGGTGAGCAGGCCACGGGCTCCGTGCCTTCAGGGTTGCCTGCTCGCTTCATGATCGGGCTCAACGAGGGCAAGGGCGGCAGCTGGATGTCCGACAGCGGCGTGCCCTGGGACATGCGCTACCAGTACCTGTCGAAGGACTGGGTCACCAACTGGGGCCACGGCAGCCGCGACGGTAACTACGCGCTCGACTTTTTCTACGACACGTACGAGCGCGGCATGCTGCCGGCCGTGCAGTTCTATCAGATCGTCGAAGAGCCGCCGGCCGGCGAAAACACCATGCTGGAGAAGCTCGGCAGCCCGGCGACGATGAAGTCGTACTTCGAAGACTTCAAGATCCTGATGCAGCGGGTGAAGGACTACGGCGGCCCCGTCGTCGTGATGGTCGAGGCCGACGGCTACGGCTTCGCACAGATCCAGTCCAACGAAGATCCCAACCACTACGCTGCCGTGGCCGACACGGGCTTGCCCGAGCTCGCCACGCTGCCCAACACCGTGGCCGGCTGGGGTCTCGCGTATCTGCAGCTCAAGCAGGCGATCGGCGCGGAGAACGCGCTGCTCGGCATTCATGTTTCGGCCTGGGCCACCAACTACGACGTGATGCTGAACAACAACCACGTCGACCTGCAGACCGAGGTCGACGTCGCGTATCTGTTCCTCTCGAAGCTCGGTCTGACCGAGAACCAGACGGGCATCACTTACGACTTCCTGGTCGGCGATCCTTCCGATCGTGACGCCGGCTACTACGAGAAGGTCCGCGGCGAGCAGCGCTGGTGGGACGAGAGCGACACCGCCTCGGTGGAGTCGCGCAGCTTCAATCGCTTCGCCGAGTGGCTTCGCTTGTGGAACGTGAAGAGCGGCAAACGCTGGATCTTGTGGCAGCTTCCGCTCGGTAACTCGAACCACCTGGACGTCGAGAACGCGGGTGGCGCGCGCCAGGGCTACCGCGACAACCGGGCGGAGTACTTTCTGGGCAGCGGCAACGCTCACATCCAGAAGTACGGCGAGGCCGGTGCGATCGCGATTTTGTTCGGCCCCGGCATGCAGGGCATGAGCACGTTCGAGAACGACGTCTACACCGACGGGCAGCTGTTCGTGAAGTCGCGCGCTCAGACCATCTACGACGCCGGTGGTCTCGACATCGCGACCGGTCAAGCCTGGGCCCCGAGCGAGACCCCGCCGCGGCCGCGGCCCCCGAGCGAGGAGCCCTCGAACGCCGACATCGACGGCAACATCCCGGCGCAGTTCGTGTGGGAGGGCAGCGCCTCCAACGACTTCGTGGGCTGGACCTTCAGCGGGCCACTGGTGAGCTCGATCGAGGTGACCAGCGAGCAGGCCTTCGAGGGTGAGCGCTCGCTAGCCGTGCGGCTCAATGCCGCAGCCGCGTCTACACCCACGACTCGAGTGCTGGTCAAGACCCCGAAGATCGACCCCGGCACACCCTACGTGCTGTTCCGTGTCTTCCTGCCCGAAGGGCACGGGCTGTCGCAGATCATCACCTATGTGCAGCAGCCGGCGAGCACCGACTACGCCTGGGTCAGCAACTGGCACGACGCCACCCAGCTCAAGCCGAACGCCTGGAACAACATCTTCGTTCGCATTCCGGAAGAAGCGGTGGCGCCGTTCGACGAGATCGGCATCGAGCTTTCGGGCACCGCGGGGCAGGCCACGACCATCTACCTGGACAGCGTGGCCTGGCCAGCCGACGGCAGCGAAGAGCCCAGCGGCCCGGACACCCCGGCGGGAGGTATCTCCCAGCAGCCGATGTCCTCGAGCAGCGGCTGCGCGCTGCGCGCTCCAAGCTCGTCGCCAGTCGGTGCTCTTGCCCTCCTGGGCTTGGTACTCGCGTTCGTCCGCCGTCGCCGTGGCGTTGCGTAACGCCCCTGGGTGAACACGACCGCCACGGGTGTGCGCGCCGGCCTGGGTCGGCGCTCACCCACCTGTGGGGGTCTTTCTCCGGCCGATTGCCCCTTCATTTCGCGCTGCGTCGCGCCGTACCTGGTTGGGCCAGCGTCTTGCAAGAGCGCGGGCGGGGTTCCACACCTATGGCGGATCGCTCAATGGAGAAGGCCAAAGTCTTAATCGTCGAGGACTGCGACGACGCACGCGAGATGATGGCGGAGCTACTGCGCTTCGCTGGCTATCGCGTCGAAGAGGCTCGCAACGGACTCGAGGCTTACCAGCTGCTCAGCGGCTCCGAGGAGCAGCCCGGTGTGGTGTTACTGGATCTGATGATGCCGGTGATGTCCGGGCCCGAGCTGGTCGAAGCGCTCGCAGCCGATCCCAGACTCGCGTCGCTCCCCATCGTGGTGGTCTCCGCAGCCATCGAGTCGATCTCGACCGGCTCCGTCAAGCGCGCCCTGAGGAAGCCGGTGTCTCTGGAGCTCCTGCTCGAGGTCGTTGACGAGTGCGTCGCGACCAACGGCTGGTCCACGTCGCCGGCGTCGGCCGTCTGATCGCGCGAGATCTGGCTGTTTCCAGAAAGCCTGCCGTCTTCCGGGGTGAGCTCGCCTAAGCTCGTCGCCGGACGAGATGAATGTGGCGAATTTCAGCGGGCGCTCGTCAGCGCTCGCCGCAGTGCTGGCGGCTGCGCTCGCCGGTTGTTCGACGGCGGACGGCTGCATGGGCGGAGACGACGGCAGCTGTGTGCCGCCGAGCGCTTGCAGCGGGCTCGCCAGCGCGTGCCAGGGCGACCAGGTCGAGCTTCGTCGCGTCGATCTCGCCAGTATCGGTCAAGAGCCGAAGGCGCTGGCAGCGGTCGGTGACTTCTTGCTCGAGAACGGTCTCGTGCGCGCGGTGTTCGACGATCTGGACGCTCCGCACGGTCTCGCGCCCGGCGGCGGGTCACTGATCGATCTCGAGCTTTCGGACGGCCGTGCCCCGGACGCCCTCAACCTGCTCTACCAGGCCGTCGGCATCCTGCCTGACGACGCCGTGCGCTATCGCAGCGTCGACGTCGTCAGCGGAGATGGCTCGAGCGCGTCAGTCATCTACCGTGGAACGCTCGACGGGCGCCCGGACTTCGACGTCGTCACGCGCTACGAGCTCAGAGCCTGCGAGCAGGGCCTGCGCGTGCGCACCGAGATCCACCGCGCGGGCCGTGATCCGCTGGCCGTCTTTCCCGCGGACGCGCTGTTCTGGGGCGACCGCTCACTCTTGCCCTTCGTACCGGGTCGCGGCCTCGGCTTTCGCCATCCCGAGCTCGATCTGGCGACGCTGAGTGAGTCGTTCGTCGATGCGCCGTTCGTCACGGCGGCCGCTCCCGGCACGTCCGACGCTGCGTACGTCCTGGTGCCCTGCGACGCCGCCGCGCTGGACAGCTTTCACAGCGCCACGCTGTCCGCGGCTGGTGCTCCGCTCACGATCCTGATGCCGGGCGACAGCATGGCGTTCGAGCGCTTCGTGGGGGTGGCCGAGGGGCCCGGACACGGCGCGGCCATCTCGCTCGCCCGCGAGGTACGGGCCGCGCTCTTCGGCGAGAACGTCGTCGAGCTTTCTGGTCGCGTCGTCGACGAGCTCGGGCGCGGCGTGAGCGGCAGCGAGGAACGCACGGCGGTGCTGGTGTACGAACCGGCTCCGGGCGGCGACCCCGACGACGCTGGAGAGCGCTTCGTCGTGGCCGAGCTCGCGCCCGACGCCGACGGCCGCTTTCGCGTCTCTGTGCCGCCGGGACCGAGCTACCGCCTGGAGGTATCGCTGTTCGGGCGTCCGCTGGCCGAGCACTTCGAGATCCAGGCCAGCGCGACGGAGCTCGACATCGGCGACCTCGTCGTACCGGCCAGCGCCGAGCTCTCGGTCCACGTCAGCGACGCCGCAGGCGAGCCGCTGATCGCGGAGGTCGTGCTGGTGCCCGTGGATCAGGAGGCGGCGCTGCTCTACAGCGGCTCGATCTTCGGCGAGTTCGCCGAGGGGCACTGCGCGCCGTTCCTCGGTCCGCCCCACGGCGCCTCACCCGCTTGCAATCGCGCGCTCGTGGACAGCTCCGGCGAGCTTCGCTTCGGCGTCCCGGCCGGCGAGTACTTCGTCTACGCGACGCACGGCCCCTTCTGGTCTCTCGCACGCCAGGAAGTGTCGCTCGAGCCCGGAGCGAGCCACGACCTCGATTTCGAGCTCGCGCCGCTCGGCTTGCTGCCCAGTGGCGCGCTCTCCGCCGATCTGCACGTGCACGGCGCGGCCAGCTTCGACAGCAGCTTGCCCGATCGCGATCGAGCGCTTTCCTTCGTGGCCTCGAACATCGAGGTGATCGCGGCCACCGATCACGACGTCGTTTCCGACTACAGCGCGGCGCTGGAGCAGCTCTCGATCAGCGACCGAGTCCGCGTCATGCCGGGCGTCGAGACCACCGGTCAGATCTTGTTTTACCAGGCGCCGGGCGAGGACATTCCCAAGGTCGTCGGCCACTTCAATTTCTGGCCGCTGCGCTTCGAGCCGAGCGCGCCCCGCCGCGGAGCGCCCGACGACGAGCTGGTCGAACCAGGCCAGCTTTTCGAGCGTGTGGCGCCGCTGTTCGACGGCCCCGGCGTGAGGCAGCTGAACCACCCTTTCGCGGAATCGAAGCTCGGCCGCGACGAGGGCTACTTCACTGCCGTCGGCTGGGATCCGCGTCGTGCGCTGCCCGCCGCGCCCGACGGCAGCCCCGAGGGCGAGCTCGTGCGGCGCGCGCCCGGCGGCTCGCGCAACATCGACTACGACGTTCAGGAGGTGATGAACGGGGCGTCGGTCGGGCAATTTCTGGCTTATCGCGCCGGCTGGTTCAGCTTGCTCAACCAGGGCGTCTTGCGCGCGGGCACGGCCAACAGCGACTCCCACACGCTGGCGGTCGAGCTGCTCGGCTACCCGCGCACCGTCGTGCTCGACCAGGGCGAGCTCTCGACCTTCGCCAGCGCACAGTTCAACGCGGCCGTGCGCGAGGGTCGGAGCTTCGGCACGAACGGCCCGGTG
>DATLIL010000415.1:0-8909 GCA_035539475.1 Polyangiaceae bacterium | reverse complement strand
CTCTCTCGCGGCATGAACCTCTATTTCGCTGCAGCCGCGCCTGGTCGTCAACGGAGGTAAGCGCGGTCAACGACCTACACGAAGGGCTCGAGTTTCCGTGTCGCCGCGGAGCTGCTCCAGAAGGCGCTGTGGTGGGCTACTTGACGACCGCCGGCACCGTTTCGCAGCCAAGGGCGATCTCGACCTGACCGTCGACCGCGCCCTGGAATGCCTCGCAAGTGCTGGGGCAGACCAGGATCTTGGTCGGGGCGTCGCCGTCCGCGGGATCCACGTCGTAGTACCAGCCGCCCTGGGTGACTCCGCAGTCGTCCGCCGACGCGACATAGCCCAGAAGCTCCGTCGAACCATCGGCCGAGAACTGGACGTTGACGTAGTTGTAGTCGAGCGTCTGGCCATCAGGTGCTTCGGGCACCTGGAACTCACAATCCAGCCTGGTGCCCCGGATCGCGTTGAGCGCCGCCAGGAACTGTTCGGCCACGTCCTGGCTGGTGTCGATCATGAACGCCTGCTCGGTGCCGCCGGCGTCCGCGATCAGGTCCAGACTCTGCTGAACGGCGGGGTTATCGGGCGGGAACACGCCGACGACGTAGGTGCTCACACTCGGCGTGGCCTCGAAGGCGTCCGTGGCCAGAGCTGCGATCGTCGGGAAATCCTGAGGCTGACACTGCGTCGGCAAGCCGTCGGTGGCGAACAGGGTCACCACGGTGTGGGTGGGGTGATCGGCGGCCCAGGCGCCGGCGTAGGTGAGCGCGCCGCCGAGGGCGGCCGCCGACGGCGTGTTGCCGGCGGGCATTTGCGCGTTGATCGAGTCGAGGATCACCTCGGCCGCGTCGGGCAGCGCCTGGATCTCCTCGGCGGGCGTGGAGTAGTCGGCGGCGTCGCAGCTCGCCGACTGGATGCACTTTCCAGGCGGCTCCTCGCAGGTGCCAAAGTCATTGCCGTAGATGTCGACGCACTGAAAGCCGGGAGCCGGACAGAGCAGATACGGTTGACCCGAGCACACCGTACGGGTGCAAGGGCCGAAATCGGCGGGGCCAGGCGGATTACACTGCGCGGCGCTGGCGCAGGCGCGGCTCGAGTCGTTGTAACAGATGCGATCGTTGATATCGCAGGGACCCGCGTCGCCGCAGTCGGCGTCCATGGTGCACGTCGCCGGCACACCAGGGGCGGGCAGAGGGAAGTACTGGATGCCGACGCCGATCCCGTCGGAGCCCGGGTCGAGCAGGAAGGCCTCGAGGGCGTCCTTGATCGCCGTCCAGTTGTTGGTGCCGAGCCCGGTGGGCACGAGGAGCGAGCCCGAGGTGTCGAGCATGATGTGCACGTCGAGCGGGATGACTTCGCCCTTGGTGATCTCGGCCGCACAGGCGCCGGCGAAGCTGAGGCCAGGATCGCCGTCGCCGCCGGAGCCGATGCCAATCGAGGAGCTACCGCCCCTGCCGGTCGTGGCGCCGCCGCCTTCGCCGAGGTCGATGGTTCCGGCCGTGGCGCCCGAGCTCATCGGCGTGCCGCGCGGCGGGTCCGACTCCTCGCTCGCCGAACACGCGATCGCCACGGCGACCGCCAGCGCCAGGAACCCAAAGCTACGTCCAAAGACCGTCGCCCTCATGAAGCGATTAGACCATGACCGGAGCCCTGTACCAAGCCGCAGCAAGCTGCCCACATCGGTCCCGATTGGCGTCGATCTCCGCGCGCTGATATGTCCCCCAGCGATGCAGCCATTGGAGCTACCGATCGTGGAATGCCGCGGCCGCCCGAAAGAGCTCGGGCGCGCGCAGGGTGAAGCTTTCTCGAAACAAATCCAGGCCTTCGTGAAGCAGCGCCTGGAGGCATTTCAGGTCTACGCCGCCGAGCGGAATCAGCCATCCGCCTTCGAGCGATTCATTGCCGCCGGCGCCGAGTGCCTGGCGATCCAGCAGCGCTGGCACGCGCCCAGCCACGAGGAGCACGTCGGTATCGCCGAGGCGGTGGGGATCGAGCCGCACGTCCTGTACGCCGTGACCAACATGACCGACGTCCGCGACGTCGTGCTGCTGCCGGCGCCGGAAGCCGACGAGGGGTGCACGGCCGTGCTGGTGCCCCCGGGGCTCTGCGCTGGCAAGCAGATCCTGGTCGGGCAAACCTGGGACTTGAATCCGGCGGATATCGAGTTCGTGGTCGGCGTGCACCGCCACCCCGCTGACGGCCCCGAGACCTGGTCGGTGACGTGCGCCGGCTCACTGTCGCTGATGGGCATGAACGCCGAGGGCGTCGCCGTCGGCACCACCAACATCAAGACCCGGCGTTCGCGTCCGGGCGTCGGCTACCTCGGCATCCTGCACCGCGCCCTCGCGGCGAGGAGCTACGACGAGGCCGCCGAAGCCATCGCCCAGGCTCCGCGAGCAGCCGCGCACACCTACTGGCTGGCGAGCGCCGAGCGCGCGGCGGAGTTCGAGACGGATCCCGCTTCCGTGGTCGTTCGGGAGCTCGGCCAGGGCCCGCTGGTGCGCACCAACCATTGCCTCGCCGACGCCTTCCAGGCGCGGCAGGGAGAACAGCCTCTGGCCTCGAGCTTCAAGCGTCTCGAGCGGGCAGGGCAGCTCGCCAGCGCGCCGGCGCAGGACCACGAGAGCATGCGCCGCCTGTTCGCCGACCGCGCCGACGGCTTCGACAGCATCAATCGTTACGCCGAGGACGAGCAGGGCACGACCACCAACGCCTGTCTGGTGGCGCTGCCCGCCGAGCGCCGCCTGTGGGCCTGCCGCGGACCCGCCGATCGCGGCGCGTGGCTCGAGCTCAGCTTCGGCGCAGCGCGCGCTTCTTCGTAGTCTTCTTCTTCTTCGCCTCGGCCTCGGCCTTCGCGGCGGCGGCGTTGGCAGCGGCGGCAAACATCAGCGTGGCCGCCTCGGCGGCCTTCTTGGCGCGCTCCGTTTCGCCGCGCATCTCCATCAAGAAGCGGCTCGGGATCGACGGCTTCGGCTTGCCCCATTTCATGCGCTGGCGCGTGAAGGTGAGGGTCAGGGTCTCCTGCGCGCGGGTCACGCCCACGTAGGCCAGGCGGCGCTCCTCGTCGATGCTGCGGCCGTCCACGATGCTGCGGCCGTGCGGCAAGATGCCCTCTTCCATGCCGACCATGTAGACGTGGGGGAACTCGAGGCCCTTGGCGCTGTGCAGGGTCATCAGCGTGATCGCGTGCCGCTCGCGCTTGTCGTCGTCTTTCTCGTCTTCACGCCCGGACAGCGCCACCTCTTCGAGGAAGCCCAGCAGCGACGCCTGCTCGGCCCGCTGCTCGTAGAGCGCGATCGAGTTGACGAACTCCTCGACGCCCTGCATGCGGGCCTCCGGCTCGCCCGCGTTCTTGTAGACGCGCTCGAGCTCGGACTTGTACTCGATCTTCTGCATCAGCTCGCTGACCATGGGCGCCAGCGGCTCCGTGCCGAGCCGCGCGCGGTAGGACTCCATCAGGCGGCGAAAGCCCTCGACCCGCTCGCCGGTGTGGTGCTGGATGTCGCCGTCGCTGGGCACCTGAGGCAAGAGCTGCCAGAGCGGGATGCCCTGCTCCACGGCCTTCTCGACCATGGTCTCGATCGCACCCGTGCCGATGCCACGCGCCGGCGTATTGATGATGCGCAGCAGCGAGACCTCGTCGGCGGGGTTCGCCAGCACCCTGAGGTAGGAGAGGACGTCCTTGATCTCCTTGCGATCGTAGAACGACATGCCGCCGACCAGGACGTAGGGCACGCGCGCTCGCCGGAGCTCGACCTCGAACGCGCGTGGCTGCTCGTTGGTGCGAAACAGGACGGCGATGTCGCTCGGGCTCGTGCGCACGCCGTGCTCGCTGCCCTGGATGCGCTGCTGGATCTCGCGCACCACGGTCTCGGCTTCGGCCACCTCGTCCTCGAAGCGCAGCGTGCGCGGCGGTGAGCCGCCTTCACGCGTCGCGCGCAGCACCTTGCCGTGGCGGTTCGAGTTGTGGGCGATCAGCGTGTTGGCGTACTCGAGGATCGGCGCGAGGGAGCGGTAGTTCTCCTCCAGCCGGATGATCTTGGCTTCGGGCCAGTCCTTGCTGAAGTTCAGGATGTGGGCGACCTCGGCGCCGCGCCAGCCGTAGATCGACTGATCGTCGTCACCCACGACGCACACGTTGCGGTGCCGCTCGCCCAGCGCGCGCATGATGCGGTACTGCAGGTTGTTCGTGTCCTGGTACTCGTCGACCAGCAGGTGATCGAAGCGCGACGCCTCGGCGTAGCGCGCCTCAGGGTGCTTGTCGAAGAGCTCTTCGGTCTTGAGCAGGAGGTCGTCGAAGTCCATCGCGCCCGAGGCGCGCAGGCCGGCCTGGTAACGGACGTAGGCCATGGCCGCGAGCTGGGCGTTGGGCTTGTCGGCGATCTCCTCGGCTTGCTCGGCGCGGATGCCGAGGTTTTTCCAGTTGCCGATCTGGGCCAGCAGATCGCCCGGGCGGAGCTTTTCGTGGCCCACGCGGATGTCGCGCAGCGCGTTGCGGGCGAGCGTCTCCTGATCGCCGCGATCGTAGATGGCAAACTCCGCCGGGTAGCCCAGCGTCGTGGCGTGGCGGCGCAGGATACGCACGCACAGCGAGTGGAAGGTCGAGATCTCGGGACCCTTTTCACCCTTCTTGCGCCGGCCGAGCAGGCCCATGGCGCGCTCCTTCATCTCGCGCGCCGCCTTGTTGGTGAAGGTCACCGCCAGGATGCGGTTGGCTACGGCGCCGTGCCGGATCAGCTGAGCGATGCGGAAGGTGATGACGCGCGTCTTGCCGGAGCCTGCTCCCGCCAGCACGAGCAGCGGTCCGGAGAGCGTGGTCACGGCCTCTTGTTGAGCGCGATTCAGATCAGCCAAGCTGCGCGGGCATAGCAGAGAACCGCTTGAGGATCCTCAGCAACGACACTAGGTTTCCGGCGTGAGCGAACCAGCGCTTCATATCGAGACCGAGGGCTCTGGCCCCAGCGTCATTCTTGCGCACGGCTTCGGCGGTAGCGCGCGTAATTTCCGTCCGCAGGCACGCGCCCTGCGCGACCGCTTCAAGGTCGTGACCTACGACGCGCGTGGGCACGGACGCAGCCAGGCGCCGGAGGATCCGGGCGCCTATATGCTGGAGCACCTGATCGCGGACTTCGGGCGCGTCGTGAACGGCACCGGCGACGACCAGGTCGTGGCTGGCGGCTTGAGTCTCGGCGCCGTGACCGCACTCGGTTTCGCGCTGGCCCATCCCGAGCGCGTGCGGGGCATCACGCTGGCGTCGTTCCCCTCGATGAACAAGCGCGACTGGGCGCTCGGCTTCGCGAACGCGATCCGCGATCGCGGGCTCGACGCCGCCGGGGCAGAGTTTGCCTGGGGTGAACGCTCGCGCTTCGATCTCAAGGGCGCCGAGCTCATTCGCCAGGGATTCCTGGAGCATCCGCCGCACGGCCTGGAGGCGATCCTGCGCAACGTTCTGTCGCAGCTGCCTCCCGCGGACGTTCTCGAGGCCCGCTTGCGCGCGCTCGACGTGCCGGCCCTCGTCATCGCCGGCGAGGACGACACGGACGCACTCGCGCCCTCTCGGCGCCTGGTCGAGCTCTTGCCGCGCGCCGAGCTCGTCGTCGTTCCGCGCGCCGGGCACGTCGTCAACCTGGTGCGCCCGGCGGAGTTCAACACCGCGGTGCGGGGCTTCCTCGAGCGGCTGGCGTAGGCTCAGCTCGCGATCGCGGTCGTCCAGACGAAGAGATAGAGCAACAGGGCCAGGCCGAGGAGCAGGCCGAGGACGACGCCCGCCCCCGTCAGGATTTTTCCCCAGCGGAGCTTGGCGGCCGCGTCCGGCACGTTGCCGTGGTCGGCAGCCTGCATCGCCAGAAAACACATGATGCCGCCGGCGATGCTGAGGCACCAGCCGTTACAAGCGAGCGCGCTGACGGCCGAGACCACCAGCCACGTCATGGCGTCCTTGCGCAGCTCCTCGTGCGGTGCGTCCGCGGCTGGACCAGCGAAGGCATCGGGTGGGGGGCCCTGGACCATCCCTGGGTCGCTCATTCGTTGATCACTCTCCAGAGCTAGACGAAGCTAGATCGCTGAGGCTAGTCGAAAACCCATGGTCGCTTCCACTGCCAGCAGAAGGCCGGCCTCCGCCCTGTCTCGTTGGCGTTTGGGGCCCCGACCCCAAACGCGCTGGGCGCTCGGCCGGCTAGCGCTGGCAGTGCTCTGCGCGAGCGCGGCCTGCAAGCGCGAGAGCCCAACAGTGCCGCCCGAACCGAGCGCGCGGCCCACGATCGCGCGGGGTGAGCTCGTCGTTCTCGAGCAAACCGCGGCGGTGTTCCAGCAGACGCGGGTGCTGGAAGTCGCCGATACGAGACTGCGAGTGGACTCGCTGGATGGCGGCGATTCGTTCTGGATCGCCCGTGCCGACGTCTACACGCTGGGTCGCACCTTTCGTCCTGCTGTCGGGTCCCTGGTCATCTGCCAGCACAGGAACGAGTGGCTGCCTTGCAAGGTGGAGCAAGCGAGCGGCGACAGGCTCCAGGCGCGCGACGGGCGGGGCAGAAAGCTCGACCTCGGGCCAGGGCAGGTGCTCGAGCCGCGACCGGTGACGGCACTCAACCTGCGACGTCACTTCGAGCGCGCTGCGGAGCGCGACGCCTTCCTCGCAGGGTACGCAGCAGCGGGCAAGCCGCCGAAGCCCAGCGCTTGGCTACCGGCGCCGCGATCTCGCGTTTTGGCTGCCCGCGACGGCGAGTGGTACTCGGCGCAGATCCACGAGTTCGACGAGGAGGTGCCGCGCGTGAGCTTCGCGCTGGACGGCCGCGTCACCGAGCTGCCCGTCAGTGAGCTCGCTCCAGAGCCGCCCTACGATACGAGCGGGCTCAAGCGCGGGGATTTCGTGCTGCGCCGTCCGCCGGGACCGGCAGAGCCGTGGCAACCGGTGCAGATCCGTTCGCTCGGAGATCAGGAGCTCCGCGTCGCCGACGTGAGCGGCGAGCTTTTCACGATCCCGCTCAGGGACGTGGTGCCGCTCAGCGCGGGTCGATGAGGCGTGTCGCCACCAGCGCGCGCGTGTTGCCCGAGAGCACGCGAAGCTCGAGCCTCGCTTCCAGCGTCTGACCCACGCGCAGGGCGCAGACTCGGGTGTGGCCCGAGGTGCTGCCGCGGAGCAAGCTGAGCTCGTCGCCCTGAGGCCCGACCACACGCAGCTCCACGCCGGACGCGCCGGCGCCGATGGCCACGTTGACGTCGAGGCAGCGGCCGACCGGGATCTTGAGATCCAGCATCCCGAGCTTGGCAGGCTCGAGCTCCAGCTGGTGTACTGCACCGATCTCCGGCGCCGAGTTGATGAGCCCTCGCGACACCATGCGGGCGATCAGGCGGCTGGCGGCCAGGGGGTTCTCGCCGAGCTGCTTGGGCGCCTCGGGCTCGTTGCTGATTTCCACCGCGTACGGGCCGGAGCGGGTCAGCGCCTCGATGTCGAGGCGGGCCTTGCCGGCTTTCCCGCAGGCGAAGAGCGCCGCCCGGCCACCGCCACGCTCGCTGGCGAGGAGGCTTCCGTCCGCCGACCAGAGCCAGGTATCGACGCCGCGCAGCGGCTCACCGCCAATGACGTCGATGCGCACGCAGCCAGCGGGCAGGTCGAGCTCCAAGCTGCTACGACGGCCCACCTCCAGCGTGCCGGCCCCGAGCTTGCGGCCGGGACGGCGTCGCGCGCCGAGCTTGTCCCGGGTCTCGTCGACGGTTCCGGTCGGGAACAGATCGTAGCGCGGTGCGCGCGCGTCGATGTCGGGCTCGCTACCCTCGGTCGAGCGCGACAGCATGATCACGGCCAGCCCGATCCCCGAGTGCGGCCTGATCTCCACCGTTACGCCCGACTGCACCGGCGAGCACACGATCAGGTTGCGATTGCGTCCCGCGGTCTGTGCACGCCCGACGATGCTGCCGCGCTCGTCCATCACGGCGACGTCCAGGTAACCGACGTCGTCGGAGGGCAGCACGAAGACGTCGAGGCAGCGGTCCGGTTCGATGCTGGCCGAGACCCGCGTCGGCATGCGTGAGTCGAGCGGCACGGCCACGCGCCGCACGTCGACCCACTTGGCGCCCACGCTGCGGCGGTGCTGTTCGATCTGCTCGTCGAGCCCCGGCCAGACGCTGAGCCGGCGCGCGATCTCGCCCGGGCGGTGGCGCACGCCGTAGAGGCCGGCGGCCTTTTCGGCCTCTTTGACGGGCACGCGCTGGGCGCCGATGGCGACCAGCCCGTGGCCGGCCGCGATGCGAGCCGAGACGAAGACGCGCCGCGGGTGCGGCGGGCAAACCAGGAGGGCTGGCGCCTTGTCGGAGCCCTCGTCGCTGCCCAGCACGGCGCCGTCTTCGCCGTAGGCGAAGAGATCCACGTCGTCGACGCTGCCGGTGCCGCGCGCGATGAGCACGGCGCAGTCGGTCTCCGGCACCTCGAGCAGCGCCGAGACGCGGTCACCGGCGACGCCAGCCTCCACCGCCAGGACTTGCGCGTTGCCCTGCGCCGGCAGCCGCATCCACTTCGTGGCGTCGGGCTTACCCGCGACCTTGCCGAACGTCGCATTGCGCGCCGGTGCAGTCTTCGCTCCGGTGCCGGAGCGACAGGCGGCGAGCACGAGCGCCATGACCAACACCAGAAATCGTGTTCCCCACCTCATGATCCATCCTGCCCGAGCGGGATCCGCCCAGCTTGCCAGATGGCGCTCATCCAGACCAGGCCGAGCCCGCGTGAGTCGACCTCGAGCAGCCCGGGGCCGCTCGTTGTGGCGCAGAAGGCGAGCGCCGTGCCCGGTACCCCGGTGAGTGCGCGATTTTGCGAGTAGCCGGCGCCGACGCTGGCGGCGAGCGAGAGACCGTAGCTGTCGCCGCGCAGCCGCACGACCGCCGCGACGTAACAGGCGCCGGCTTCGGCCTCGAACGGGATCGCCGTCGAGCCC
>DATLIL010000414.1:0-1597 GCA_035539475.1 Polyangiaceae bacterium | reverse complement strand
GAGTCGGCTGCTCGCTTCTTACGTGAGGCGCGTGCGGCCAGCAGGATCACCAGCGAACACGTCGTCCGTGTCACCGACCTCGGCAAACACCCGAGCGGCGTGCCGTACATGGTCATGGAGTTCCTCGACGGCTCCGACCTGGCCGTCTTGCTCCAGCTCGGAGGGCCCCTGCCCATCGCGACGGCCGTGGACTACGCGATGCAGGCGATGGAAGCGCTGGCAGAAGCGCACCGCCAGGGCGTCGTGCACCGCGATCTGAAGCCCTCGAACCTGTTCGTGACCCGACGGGCCGACGGCTCCGCGCTAGTCAAGGTGCTCGACTTCGGCATCTCGAAGGCCACGCAGCTCCCGGGCACGATCGAGCTCACGAACTCGGCCGTGATGATCGGCTCGCCGCTGTACATGGCGCCCGAGCAGATCCGTAGCGCCAAGGACCTGGACGCACGCGCGGACATCTGGTCGCTCGGCGTCGTGCTCTACGAGCTGCTCACGGGCAAACGTCCTTTTCAGGCCGAGACGCACAGCGCCGTCCTGGCGGCCATCGTCTCCGATCCACCGTGGCCGCTGCGCGCGCTGCGACCCGACGTGCCTCCACGCATCGAGGCCATCATCATGCGCTGCCTGGCGAAGCTGCCGCACGAGCGCTTCGAGAACGTGGCTGCGCTCGCGGTCGAGCTCGCCCCTTTCGGCGGCCCCAGCGCCGCACTCTCCGCTGCTCGTATCCAGGGCGTCCTGGCCAGGCTGCAGGTGAACTCCAACTCGTTGCCCCACGACCCGTACGGCGCCGACGCCTCGGAGACCGAGACCACCGAAGACGGGAAGCAGGAAGGCTGGGACTCGAGCGGGCGGATCGAAACCGGGCGGGCGCGTCGCGGCATGAGCTCGGGCAAGAGCAGGTTCGCCGCGGGTGCGGCGCTGCTTCTGCTCGGCGGCATCGTGGGGCGTGCGCTGCTGACCGAGGCTCCGAGCGTGGCGCAGAGCCCTTCGGCGGCTACCCCCGTCGTCGAGCCTCCTCGGGCAGCAACAGCGCCGGAGCTCGCCGTTGTCACCACCGCCGTGCCACCGGCGCCGGCGACCTCGGCCGAGCACGCGCCGCCGAGCGCGAGCACGGTGATCACGCGCCCGAGCGCGACCCGGCCCAGGCGCCGTCCGCCGGCCAAGCCCGCCCCCAGCAGCGACGACAGCGCGCTCTCGCACCGTTGATTCCAGCATGAAAAGCCCAGGCCGAGGCGCAGCACTACTCATTCTCGCCACGCTGGTGCTGCCGGCGACCAGCCATGCTCAATCGCTGCCGGAGCGCGGCGCCGCCGAGTCGCTGTTCGACGACGGCCGAAGGCTGATGGAAGCCAGGCGCTTCGACGAAGCCTGTGAGAAGTTCGAGAAGAGCCAGCAGATCGAGCCAGCCGTGGGCACCTTGCTGAACCTGGGTGACTGCATGGCAGCCGTGGGCAAGATGGCGAGCGCCTGGACGCGCTATCGCGAAGCCGGGAACCTCGCCATCAAACTCGGCGACCGCCGTGCGGAGCTCGCGGGTCAACGCGCCCGCGCCGTGGAGCCGCGAATTTCGCGGCTGACCATCCGGGTTTCGGAGGTAAAC
>DATLIL010000413.1:0-3864 GCA_035539475.1 Polyangiaceae bacterium | reverse complement strand
ACCTCGCCGGCGCCAAGGAGGCATTCCAGAAGGCGCTCGCCTCCGATCCCGGCGTGAAGCTCGACTCTGCGCTCGCCACGCCCGAGACGCAGAAGGCCTTCCAGGACGCCGGCGGCAGCGGTTCCGCCGCTCCCCCACCGCCGACCACGGAACCGCCGCCCGCTGCGGAACCCCCGGCCGCGGGTGGAGAGGAATCGGGCGTGGCGAGCGCAGAGTCGAGCTTCACGCCGGGATCGGAGGCGAGCGCCTTCTGGAATGCCTCCTTGGCGCCGGCGAGGTCGTTCTTGCCGCTGCCGCGGACGTTGCCCACGTACATCCAGGCCTTGCCAATCACCTGCGGGCTGCACTTGTCGCCGCAGGCATTGATCGTCCCGGTCAGCACTCCCTCGGCCTTGTCGAACTCGGTCGCGAGGTAGTGGTTGTTGATGGCCTCGTCGATCTTCTTGGTGGCGGCGTTGTCGCGGGTGAACTGTGCCGCGGCAGGATGCGCGACCAGCACGAAAAGCGCGGCAGCAAGGAAACGTTGCAGTCGATGCACGTGAGTCCTCCGAAACGGGGGGGAGTGATTCATCCTATTTCGCGCCACCCGGCAGGGTAGCTTCAAAGATCTTCTGGCGACTGAGGACTGTGCGAGCCGTCACTGCGTGCCGGTCTTCGGGCAGCCCTCCTTGACGCCTTCGGTGCGTACGAACTGCACGCGGCGGTTCAGAGCGCGGTTCTGCTCCGTGCTGTTGTCCACCAACGGCCTGTCGAAGCCGTAACCGAGGGAGGTCAAACGCTCCGGCGCAATGCCGTGGCTGACAAGGTACTTGCGCACCGACGCGGAGCGTCGATTGCTGAGGTCCTTGTTGTATTTCGCGTTGCCCTTGTTGTCGGTGTGACCCTGAACCTCGATCTTGATCTCGGGGTTCTTCTGCAGCACCTCGACCACGGCGTCGAGCACGGGGAAGCTCTCGGGGCGGATCTTGTCCTTGTTGAACTCGAAGTGGATCTGCTGGGTGATCTTCACTTCGCAATCGGTGACCACCACCAGCGCCGGCTTCGTCGGGCAGCCGAGCGGCTCCTGCGTGGTCGAGCCGATCTCGTTCGGGCACTGATCCTTCACGTCGAGGACGGTGTCCTTGTCGTTGTCGGGATCGGGGCAGCCGTCCGTGTCCTCGTAGCCGTCCGGATCTTCCGCCTCGAGCGGGCACTTGTCGCCCGTGTCGTCGAGCGTATCGACGTCGTTGTCGAGCTCGGGGCAGCCGTCGTCGTCGAGGTAGTTGTCCTTGTCTTCCGGCTCGAGCACACAGGAGTCGAGCGAGTCGACCAGGCCGTCGCCGTCGGTGTCCGGATCGTCCGGGCAACCATCGGGATCCTGATAGCCGTTGAAGTTCTCGGGCTCGTCCGGGCAGGTGTCTTCCGGATCCAGGTAGCCGTCACCGTCGCGATCGCCGGGCGCGCTCTCGACGAAGCCGCGCTCTGCGCAGTACTGCGGCGGAGACATGTCGAGCGCTGCGTGAGCGTTGGGCTCTGCGCGCCAGAGGTGAGCTTCAGCCTTGGAGATGAAGCCCTGATCGAGCTCGATGCTCGCGAAGTGCAGCTGGCTACGAGCGACGGCGAGCTCGCGCGGCGCACAGCGCAGCGCGCCGTTGCGCTCGGCTTGCTTGACGATCTCTTCGAGGCCCGCGATCTGCCCGCGCATCTTCGGCGCTTGCGAACAAGCGGTGGCGAGCATCAACAGCGAGACGGCTACACTTGCGCGCGGCTTCGAGCTCATCGGCCAGCTCCGCGGTGCGCGTCGCGCGCCAGGTTGATCGCCTTGTCAGCGTATTCTTCCGCCGTCTCGGCAAGGTTGATCGCGTCGCTGTAGTCGGCTTCCGACGCCTCGGTCTGCGCTTTATCCATGTGCTCGCGCGCGTAGTAGTACTCGTACGGCGCGTACTTCTCTGCCTGCAGCTCGCGAGCCTCTTCGATCTTGCTCGAGGCTGCGTTGGCCTGGATGGCGTAGATCGTGTTGCCGCATCCAGTCGCAGCGAGTGCGAGCAAGACGATGCACACGGGGTTCGAAAGCGAGGGCCTGTGGCGACTGTGAGAGCGATGCACCTGATTCATTCCTACGTCGACGCCGGCGCGACGAACTCGCCTATTCGTCCGCGAACGCTAGCAATCCGGCCTCTTTGCCGTCAACGGGAGGTCGCGATCAAACACGCCATTTTTTCTCTCGAATCACCGCCACAGGACCACTGGCCGGACCGTGCTTCGGTTAAAACCGCGCCTAAACCAAGCCTGCGCTCCGACATGTGGAGACAATGTGGGAGCAGGAAAAGGCAGTGATGCGAGCGGCTTAGAGACGGCGATAAACGCCGACGACCTTGCCCAGCAGCATGGTCGACTTGAAATCGCTGGCGCGCACGAGGATGGGCGCCATCTGCGAGTTCGCGGGCTGGAAGCGCACGTAGTCGCGCTCGGGGTAGTAGTGCTTGACGGTCGCTTCGTCGCCGATCAGCGCCACGACGATGTCGCCGCGCTCGGCACTCGACTGCTTGCGCACGAAGATGTAGTCGCCGTTCAGGATGCCGGCCTCGATCATCGAGTCACCGGTCACGCGCAGGCCGAACACTTCTTTGCCGCCGCGCACCAGCATGCGGTCGACCCGCACGGTGTCGACGACGTTCTCTTCGGCGTAGAGCGGCAGGCCGGCCGCCACCCGACCGAGTACGGAGATCTCGACGACGTCGCCGTCCTCCCGGCTGGTGGTGGGCAGGGTTCGCGGGCTGGAGGGCGCTGAATCCTCGACCAGCTTGAGCGCGCGGCTCTTCATGTCCTCGCGCCGGAGGTAGCCTTTGCGCTCGAGCGCACGGAGGTGATCGTTGACCCCGTTGGTCGAACGAATGCCCATGTATTCGCCGATTTCACGCAAGGTGGGCGGGTAACCCCGCTCCTCGATCGACTTGCGAATGAACTCGAGCGTCTGTTGCTGGCGACCGGTGAGGCCCTGCATTGCCTCCCAACAGTACTGAACGGGTGTTGCGACGTCAAATTCATGACATCGGAATCATCAAGAAAAATTAAATATCCAATGATTCCAGTCAGATAGAGAAACACAATTTGTACACGAGTCGTCCGCGGCCGGCGCTTGTTCAGAGGTCCAGGTGTTTAGGTGAAGGCCTGGCGCCGCTCAGAACTTGCCGCTGATGGAGAGGAACGTGAGTTTTTCAGTGGTTTCGCGCAGCCGCGATACCAGCATCCTCACGATGCTCCAGAGCACCTCGTAGGCGAGGTCCTTGTGCATGAACAGGAGATCATCGAAGCCGTCTTTCGGGATGGCCAGGAGCCGGCAGCGTTCGTGCACCCGAGCGTCCGCCGAGCGCGGTGACTCGTCGAGCAGGGCCATCTCTCCGAACACCTGACCCGGTCCGAGGACGGCGAGCGCTTCTTCTCCCATGCCGGGCACGTCGCGGCTGATGCGGACCCGGCCCTCCAGGATCAGGTACAGCTTGTCGCCCGCGTCGCCGTGCTGAAAGATCTTCGTGCCGACCGCGTGCGACTCCTCCGTCGCCACCTTGGCGATGAGCTCCAGGCCGAGGGGCTTGAGCCCAGCAAAGAGCTGGACCTTGGAGAGCTGTTCGATGCGGTCGTTCATCCCGCTGCCCGTGAATCTAGGACCATTTGCCGAGCGCAGTCCAGGAAGCGCGCTCAGCGTCGGAAGTTGAAGCGCACGACGATGGTCTGGGAGAGCGGTTTGCCCGCGCTGTCGAGGCCTGGCTCGTAGCGCCCGCGGAGCGCGCAGGTCCGAGCTTGCCGGCCGAAACCGCTGCCGGGGTCCTGGCTGATGTTCGCAGAGGTCGCGCGTCCGTCAGGACCGACCGTGATGGACACCAC
>DATLIL010000412.1:0-32942 GCA_035539475.1 Polyangiaceae bacterium | reverse complement strand
CGCGGGCCTGCCCCCGGGCGTGCCCAAGGAGATGAGCGAGTTCCAGTCGATGTCCGAAGGCCGCCTCGAGCTCAAGCCCGGCAGCGGTTTCCCGCTGGGCGGCGAGATCACCAACGCGCTCGCGATCGGCCTGGGCGCCGCTCCGGGGCCCGCCCAGCGTGGCCAGCAGCAAGCGCTCGTGATCCAGTCCCGCTCGACGCTCGAGTTCACGAAGTAGGCCGTGCGCTTTCAGAGCCCACGCATCGAACGTCTGCGCGATCGCTTGCTGCGGCGTGGAACGCGTTCCGTCGTGCCCGGGCCCTGGTCGCTCGCCGACGCCAGCCCGGGGGTACAGGCTGCCTACGATCGCATTCTGCCCTACGCGGAGGTGATCTACCTGGTCATCGCCGCTGACGGCAGGCTCAGCGAGGAAGAGCGGGACGCGCTGAGGGGTGGGCTCCGCTATCTCACCCAGGGCGAGCTCGGCACTCAGGCCGCGGACGCCATGATCGCCCAGTTCGAGAGCGAGCTCGTGCGCGACGGTCTCGAGCTGCGCCTCGATCAGGTGGCGGCGCGCGTCTACGCCGACCCCGAGGATCGCGAGCTCGCGCTCACGCTGGCCATGGCCGTGGCGATCGCGGACGGTCGCTCCGAGCCAGCCGAAGAGCAAGCCATCGTGGGCCTGGCCGAACGGCTCGGCTTCTCGCGCCGCCGGCTACAAGCGTTGCTCGAGGAAGAGGCCTAGTCCTCGGAGCGCTCGACGGCGATCTCGCGGACCTCCGCGCGCGCCGGCGAGAGCGTGAGCGCGCAGTGATGGCAGACGAGCGCGCCCTGGCTTCGCACCGCGCGCGGGACTCGGGCCGCGTTCACGTACAGCGTGTCGTCCTGCGTCGTGTACCAACGACGCAGTCCGCCGCCGCGTAGCCGCCAATGCATGTGGCCCGCGACCACTGCCAGCACGCGCCGGCCAGTCGCGCGCGCGTGCGCCACGGCCGCCTCGAGGTCGTCGTCGCCCCAGTCGCCGGCGTCCGGGTGGAAATCGCGACCCCAAGGCGCGTCGGACTCCGCGCCCAGCCCACTCGGACCATTGTGCGCGAGAAAGATCAGGTGCTCGGTGTCGGCGCCGTCGACGAGAGCGAAGAGCCGCGTCCGGCACTCCTCGAGCGAGGCCACACCGTAGCTTGCGCGCAGAGCCGCCGGCGACGACAGCTCGCTGTTGCCCATGGCAAACGGGCGGCCGGCGATCACCGTGAAGGCGAGACCGGCGACCTCGAAGCCGTGTGCGTCCAGACCGCAGGCGCGTACGCTGCTCGAAGGCGCCGCCGGCGCGCGTGACTCGAGCCCGCGCAGCAAGAGCTCGCGTCCTTGCCGGTAGCGGAGCTCGGCCGAAATGCGAGCGTACTCGGCGGCGTCGTTGTTTCCGAGCATGACCAGCGCTGGGCGCGACAGGCGCGCCAGCGAGCGCGCGACGCTCACACCGTTGCGCGGGCCGCTGCTGCCGAGGTCACCCGTGAACAGCAGGAGCTCGTAGCGCGAGGCGTTGAAGTAGTCCGTGTCTGCGTCGTCCCACGACGCATGCAGATCGCCGATCAACGCTAGCTGGGCTTCGGACACTGGAAGCCCGGCAGCTTACCTTGGATCGCCGAAGAGCAGGACCATGGCCGGTCGAGCGCCGACCAACACTTTGGTCGCGTTGCTCCGGGACGTTACGGCGCGGCGCGTGCGCGGCTGCGGCACTGATCGGTGCGCGCCGGACGCTGCCTGTTGTCGACGAGGGAGTGTGGGCGCGCCCGTTACAGCGGGGCGCCCCGATCGGATCAGAAGCCGAGCTCTTGCTTGCGCTCTTCGGCGCCGGGCAGCGGGTCGCCCTTCTGGTTGACGACGGGCAGACCGGGCGCCTTCTCGGCGTTGATCTTCAGCCAGTCGCGCTTGTCGTCGGGCACCTGCGTCTCGTCGAAGATGGCCTCGACCGGACACTCCGGCACGCACGCGCCGCAATCGATGCACTCGGCGGGATCGATGTAGAGCATGTCGTCGTCGCCGTGGAAGCAGTCCACCGGGCAGACAGCGACACAATCGGTGAAACGGCAGCGCTTGCAGTTGTCGGTGACGACGAAGGTCATGGCACCCTCGTTTCTACTTCCGGCGCGCTGGCCTTTCAAGGGGGAGCCCGCCCGCGAGGCCTCCCGCTCGCCGCGGCTACTCGAAGGGTGCGGCGTCCCCCGCGCCGGCGCGCAGCACTTTGGGCCTGTCGCCCGTGAGATCGACCACGGTGGTGGGCTCCGTCCCGCACGGGCCGGCGTCGATGACCAGGCTCAAGCCGGGAAACTGGTCTTCGAGCTCGCGCGCGTCGGGGCTCGGCACCTCGCCGTGGCGGGCCGCGGTGCTGGAGATGATGGGGCGCCCGAGCTCCTTGCCGAGCGCCAGCGCGACCGGGTGATTGGGGATGCGGATGCCGACGGTCTTGCGTGAGGACTGGAGCAGCCGCGGCACCTCGCGCGTGGCCTCGAGGATGAAACAGTACGGCCCCGGCAAGAACTCCTTCAGCGTGCGGTAGATGCGATCGTGCATCACCGCGTAACGCGCCACGTCGCCGATGTCCTGGCAGACGAAGGCGAGCATCTGCGAGCGATCGATGCCCTTGATCTGGTAGAGGCGATCGAGCGCCTTCTTGTTCATCGGGTCGCAGCCCAGGCCGTAGACCGTGTCCGTGGGGTAGGCGATCACGTCTCCGGCTTCGAGCGCGTCGACAGCGCGGCGGATCTTGCGTGGCTCTGGCGTGTTGCCGTTGATCTCGAGAATCATCGTCAGCTGGCGAGTCCGTCGGTTTCGAGCGCTAGCATGCGTACTGAGAGCGGCCCGACCGGGACTTCTAGCGTGGTCGTACTAGCACGAAAGTGCGTTCCGTCGAGCAGATCCGCCGCAGCGCGCAGCTCCGGAAGCTCGAGTCGTACCGTGGTGGCGGAGCGCTCGGGATTGATCACGAAAGCGACACGCGGCCGTCCACTCTTGTCCACGTGCACCGTCACGCGGGCTGGCGCGGGGGGTGGTGTCAAGAGCTTGGGCAGCGCGAGGCTCTCGCAGGTGCGCGCGAGCGCCTGCTCGAGCTCGGCGGACGCGAGCGGAAGCACGAGCGGCGCGCGTTCGCCCACGAAGCTCGCCGGTACGCGGGCCAGCGGGTGAAAGGCGGCGTCACGCTCGGGCAAAAAGGGAGCGAAGCTGACGGCGAGCCCCTCGCTGCGCGCTCTCGTCACGCGCTCGACGAGCTCGGGCTTGAGCGCGCCGCTCGAGGCCACGATCACCCAGCGGGCGCGGCCGAGGGCGCGCTCGAAGGTGTCGCTGCCGGAGTAGGCGAAGGGGATGCCGAGCGCCTCCAGGCGCTGCTCGAGCTCGCGCAAGAAGCTGGCTGTCTCGACCACGTGTGAGCCGCCCAGGCCGAAGTCGTCCTCGACGCAGGCGTCGCGCGCACCGCCGCCGGCGATCTCGAACCAGGCCGAGGACAGCGGTCCGAACGCGTGCAGCGCGCGGAACAGCCGGCGCAAGCTGCGTGGCACCACCAGCGCCACCGACACCGGTCGCTCGAGCTCCCAGAAGCGCGTCTGCTCGAGGGCGGCGTTGAGCTTTTGCCAGAAGGCAAAGGACTCGTGTTTGTGACCACGTTCGTCGACCGGCGCGCCGATCCAGCGATCGCGCTGCACGGCCATGTACATGTTGAAGCCGCGCAGGCCGTAGGCCAGGGCGCAGAGCGTGGTGAAGGCATTGTCTCCCGGGGTGTGCGTCGGGAAGAACGGAGGAAAGCCAGCGCCGAGCTCGCACGAGAACGCGGTGTAGCCGTGAGCGTCGGCGCGCATGGCGAGCTCGCTGGTGCGGCGCGCGATCGACGAGACCGACTCCGCCGACGCCAGGTGGTAGTAGTCGAGCCCGAGCAGGTCGACGCTGTGGCCGAGCTCGGCGGGGTCGAGCGGCGTCGCGTTCTCGCCGAGCGGAAGGTTGTGCGAAAACGGCAAGCCGCTCAGGCCACCGCGCACGAGGTCACTGCGGAAGCGGCGCATGGCCCGGCTGATCACGTGCTCCTGAGCTTCGGCCCAATCCAGGTGCCGGCCCAGATCGAGCGGAGTCAACGCCGAAAAACGCCGCGGGGGCTCGGTGCTCTCGAAGCTGAGACCGGGGTCCGCGTAGCGCTCGCGCAGGGCCTCGACGCTGCCGTACTCCTCGGCCAGAAATGAGCGATAGAGCTCGATCGCGTCGGGGTGGTAGTCCTGGTCGTAGACGCCGTCACGAAAGTAGAGCGCGCCCTCGTTGTCGACCTGTACGAGCACGATCGGTCCTTCGGGGTAGCGCAGCGGCGCGAGCCGTTCGGCGACCGTGCGCAGCCAGGCGCCGGACTCGTCGAGAAAGGCGCGGCTGGCGTAGCTCGGCACGGGAAAGCCGAGCGGCGGTACCGGCAAGACGACGCGGCGACCACTCGGCGAGCGAGCTTGACAGGCTTCGTTCCAGATCACGCGCTCGGGGATGCCGAAGCGAGTGAGCTCTGCGTTGATGTGTGGGCCGGGCCTGACGATGGCGTAGAGCCCGGCTTCTCGTGCCAGATTCAAGAAGCGAACCACGTCGAGTCGCGGATCGCTCTCACCGAAATCGTACACGCCGGGCAGCCGCTCGTGCACGGCCCAGGGCACGTAGGTGTCGACGAGCTTGAGCCCCATCTCGACGAGCGCGACGAGCGCGCCCTGCCAGGCGCTCGGAGGCAGCCGCCAGTAGTGAACGCTGCCGGCGAGCAGCGGCAGCGTCTGTGTGCCCAGATCGAGACCCGCGCGCGTGAGCTTGACGCGTGCTTCGTTGATTTCATTGACGCTTTCGGGCATCGAGGGCGGCGGAGGGTACGACGAAGGGACGGGCCGTGGAAGATGATATGCTGCGCCCGCCATGGCACGACCCCTGGCAGTGAAGATCGGGCTTCGCCGCTCCCTGCTGCTCGCACTCGGTGCGCTGGCGTGCGGTCCCGCGCTGACGCCGCCGAGAGCGGAGCGCGCCACCGCGACCAGTCCGGTGGCGGCCCCGCCTGCTGACGTCGCCGTCGTGCCGCCGAGCTCGGAGCAGGTGGAGCTGCGACAGCGCTTCGACTCCGTCAAGGCGCTTTCCAGCCAGCGTGGCGAAGCGTCGTACTACGCCGACAGCCTGGCCGGGCGCAGCACCGCCAGCGGCGAGCCTTACGAGCCAGCGCGCTTCACCGCGGCTCACCGCAAGCTGCCCTTCGGCACGATGCTGCGGGTGAAACGCACCGACGACGGGCGCAGCGTCTACGTGCGCGTCAACGATCGCGGTCCCTATGGCGGGCGCGGCCGCATCGTCGATCTCTCGAAGAGCGCGGCGGAAGAGCTCGGCATGCTGCGGCAGGGCGTGGTGAAGGTGACGATCGAGGTCGTGGAACGAGCCGATGCGCGTGCTGCACGCTGAGCCCGGCGGCGACGAGGCGGCGGAGCTCCTGGAGCTCGATCGGCGCATCGAGCGATTCTGGCAGGCCGGCGCGGTGCTCGCCGAGCTCGGCCCGTTCGCCGCGGATCTGTCGCTGGAGCGGGGCTGCGGCGAAGACGGCCGCCCGCTCTCGCTGCTCCGCTCCACGGAGCCGAGCGCTCGTCCGTTGATCGAGCGCGTGCTGGCGCGCGTCCCCGCCGAGCTCGCGCCTCGCTTCGCCGCGCTTCAGCCGCGGCTCGGGCTCGAGCAGGCGCTGGCGCAGGTGCGCGCGCGCAGCGGGGTCGATCTGACGCGCGCCACCGCCAGGGCAGGCTTCTCGCGCGGCCATCTGCTGGACGTGAGCCTCTTCGTCCCTGGTGGGCGCGGCCCCAGCGACGAGCCCGCCGCGCGCGAGCTCGTGCGCGCGCTGGTGGGCGAGAGTGTGTGGCGCGACTGGATCGGTGAGGTACGCACGGCGCCGGTGCCGCGCGGGCTCTTGCGCGTGCTCGACAACGCTGCCGCCGACGAACGCTCGTTTCCGCTGGCCGAGCTCTGTCCGGCCGTCGATGCCGCCGTGCGCGGCGTGCACGACGGCCTGGCGGCGGAGCCCTGGTGGGCCGACGAGCGCGAGCGCGAGTACATCGTGTTCGAGCTCGCGGTCGAGCCGGCCGAGGACTACGCGGCGCAGGACGACGTGGCGCTGGTCTCGACCTGTGCGCCCGAGATGCTGCACTGCTTCTTGCGCGCCGCGCCGTTCTCGTCGTTGCGCTTTTCGCGCCACGGCGAGCTCTTCGCCTACCTGAAGTACCGCGCCCCCGGTCGGGATCTGGCCCAGGCGGTGGAGCAGCGCGATCGGCTCGAGCACACGCTGGACGCCGCGCTGGCGCAGGCGCGCGCCGGGCGCGTCGTCGGCCGCGGCATGGGTCTGGCCTACGTCTATCTCGACCTCGCGCTCAGCGATCTGCACGCCGCCCTGTCGGTGTTGCGGGCGCAAGACGGCGCCTTGCCGCGCGACAGCTGGCTCTTGTTCTGCGACTCACACCTCGGCGAAGAGTGGATCGCCGTTCACGACGGCGCGCCGGTTCCGCCCGGGATGAGCTGATCGAGCAGCGCGGCGAGGTCGCGCAACGCGGCATCGTCGTCGAGACGCGCCAGGGCCTGGCGCACGATGCCGAGCGTCGGCGCGATGAAGCCGAGGAAGCTCGGGTCGCCCTTGTTCCGCTCGATGAAGACGAAGCGGCCGGCGTCCTTCAGCTTGCGCTGCACGCTGATCAGATCGAACTCGCGTCCGAGCGCTGCGCGGCCGGCGGCGTCCAGGCCACGAGCGCTCGCGAACTCGTCCAGGCAGCCGTCGACGAACGTGCGCTCGAACGGCTGGTAGCTGTCGCAGAGCAGCGCGACCAGGTCGTACGCGCGCGGCCCGAGCAGCGCGTCCTGAAAATCGATCCAGCCGAGCGCGGCGCTCGCGCCGTCGCCGCACACCATCAGATTGCGGCTCTGGTAATCGCGATGCACGAAGCCACGCGGCAGCGCGGCGATGGTGCTGGCCAGGTGCTCGGCGGCGCGTTCGAAGCGCTCGGCTTGCGACGCGGTCAACGTGATCCCTCGCGCCTCGAGCCCCCACTCCCGAAAGTGACGGACCTCCCAGAGCAGCAGCGCATGATCGAAGGCACGCAGCCGAATGATGCTGTCGTCGGGCAACGGCTCGAGCGCGCGCTGGGCACGTTCGAGATCTCGAACGGCCAGGCGGTACAGGCTGCGCCGCGCCGCAGGATTGCCGGCCAGATGCTCGGCCAGCGTGGCGCCGAGATCTTCCACCAGCAGCAAGCCGCGTGCGGTGTCCTCGGCCAGCAGCTCCGGCACGCGAACGCCCTTGGTTTGCAAGAGCTCGCGGATCTCGAGAAACGGCCAGCGCCGCCCGAGCTCGCGAGCCTTGGCCACGTCCGGCGTGTGCTCGGGCACGAGCATCACCACCACGCTCTCGCCGCTGCCGAGACGAACACGACAGAAACGTCGGGGCGACGCCCCACCGGTCATCAGCGCGAGCGTGAACGGACCCCTGCCCGGCAGCTGCTGCTCGAGCCAGCGCTCGAGCGCTTCGAACTCGCTACTTTCCGGACCGCCGGTTGCGGGCGTCATGCTGCTATCCTCTACTCCGCTTTCCGGAACTTTCCCATGTCGCTGCTCGCTCCATCGTGGGGGCAGCACGCTACGCAAATATTGTTAACCGCAACTGTTAGGATTGCCCGCGATGCTTTCGACACTGGGCCGCGATTGGCTCCCGCGCATCGATCGCGTGCTGCAGCATTTTCCCGCTCCGAGACCGGTACCCGAGGCCGCGTGCCGTGAGCTCTGTAACTTTCTGGATCTGCTCGTGACCTGGAACCAGCGCATGGATCTGACGGCCGCGCGCAGCGAGGACGAGCTCGTCGATTTAATGCTCGCGGACGCAGCCATGCTCGTCCAAGGAGGAATTGAATCCGGTCAGCATTGGATGGACATCGGAACGGGCGCGGGTGCTCCGGGCGTGGCGCTGGCGCTACTTGCGCCTGAGCTCCGCCTCACGCTGGTTGAGCCGCGTCAGAAGAGAGTCTCCTTCTTGAGGACTGCGCTCTCCACCCTCAAGCGCGGCGACGTTCGCCTCGAACGCCGGCGCAGCGAAGAGCTCGCCACCGGGGCCTGCGACGTGGCTGTTGCGCGCGCGACGCTGCCCCCGCCCGAGTGGCTCGCCGAGGGCGCGCGGCTCGCGACCAAAGCTGTCTGGGTACTGCTGGCCCGGGACCCTGCTCCCGAGCGCCAGGGCATCCTGGCCGACCGGGAAGTCGAATACGTCTGGCCGCTGACCGGCGTGCCTCGTCGCGCAGTGCGTTACGTCCAGCAATCCTGAAAAATTATCCCCTGGCGACCCTGAAAACGGCCGAAATGACCTCACCCCCCAAAATATTCAAAGATGGGCAGGAAGTTCAGAGGCACCCATCGCCGTATAGAAAGAACGAGTCGGCGCTGTTGAACACTTTGCTGACTCGTTCAGGTCGTCTTCGGACACATAGGTCCCGGATGGTGACGCAAGCAGCTCCTCCGGACCTCTGAATACGAACGCCTGGTTCATCGTCTATCTGCTTCGTCGGCCCCTCATCAGCCTTGAGCAAAAGGAGCTCCAAGATGTTTCGTCGTTTCGCAACGCTCACTTCCGCCGCACTGATCTCGACGTTCGCCCTGGTTGCCTATGCAGGTGGCGGCCTCAAGCGCATCGATACGCCGGACGTGAAGTTTCACGCCACCGGGCCCTTCGGTATGAAGATCGATGGCGCCATGAACAACCTGAGCGTCTCCGAAGAGGGCGACAAGCTCGTGCTCAAGGTGGACCTCGCGAACCTGAAGTCGGGCAACGACACCCGTGACGAGCACTTCCAGGGTTACCTCAAGCAGAAGGTCGCGAAGCTCGAGATCGCCAAGAGCGCCATCACCTTCCCGGGTGACAAGGAAGAGAAGGGCGGCGAAGCGAAGGGCAAGTTCACGCTGAACGGCAAGTCGGACAACGACTTCAAGGTCAAGTACAAGGCCAAGCGAACGGGCAGCGACTACCACGTGCAGGGCCTGGCCACGATCACGCTGGCCAAGCACGACCTCAAGCTGTGCAAGCTGGGTGACACGATCTGCGTCGGCGACACCGTCGACCTCAAGGTCAAGTTCAAGCTGCGCCAGGAGTAAGCAGCGCGGCCAGCCGGGTTCCGGCAGGCTACGAAACGGGGAGCACCGAAAGGCGCTCCCCGTTTTGCTTTTTGGGCCCCGTCGCGCGCAGCGCGAGGCGCAGAATATGCGCCCGAAAGCCGCGAAATCGCGGTTGACGACGGGCGCGCGTACGGGAATAAGTCTGGCCATGCTTGAAAGCGGTCGTTCCCGCTGGCTGCGCGTGTTTTTGGCCCCGGCGGCTGCGCTGATCGTGTTCTTGGTCACGTCGCCCGCCCACGCCTACAACTGGATGATCAAACACGGCTACGGCGGTTGTCCCGTGTGCCATGCCGATCCGACGGGTGGTGAGCTGCTCACCAAGTACGGACGCGACATGGGTGATCAATTCCTGCGCATGCGCTACGGCGAGACCGGCGGCGCTTCGGAGTCCGGTTCCACGGGCACTGATTTCGGCGGCTTCGACGACTTCGACGAAGAAGACAGCGCCAAGCCCGAGGCGAAGCAGGAAGAAGAGAAGCCGAAGGAAGAGGTCAAGCCTGCCGAGCCGAGCAAATTTCCTGACTTCCTCTTCGGCGCGGTACCCCTGCCCGATCCGTTGCTGATGGGTGGCAGCGCGCGTCTGGCCTGGACGCTCAAGGAAGGTGACTTCCGCATCTTCCCCATGCAGCTCGACGTCTACGGTCAGCTGCGCTTCGGTGACTTTCGCGTCGGTGGCAGCCTCGGTGTCTCGAAGGTGCCAGTCGGCTCGCCGCACGCGCGCGCCGCGCAGCTCACGTCGGGGCAGGGCGACCAGTGGAACTTGATTTCACGCTCCCACTGGGTGGGCATGGATTTCATGAACCAGGAGATCACGCTGCGCCTGGGCCGCATGAACGTGCCCTTCGGTCTGCGCATTCCGGAGCACGTGATGTGGGTGCGTGAAGCGACGCGCACCGATCGCGAGTCGGATCAGCAGGGTGGCCTGGCCCTGGCCTACAACGGCTCGGACTTGCGCGGCGAGATCCTGGCCATCGCCGGCAACTACTCGATCAATCCCGACATGTACCGCGAGCGCGGCTATTCGCTCTACCTCGAGTACATGACGAGCTCGCGCGCGGCCGTGGGTATCAGCAGCTTGGTGACCAAGGCGGCGCGTGACAGGCTGTACCTGAACGAAACCGACGTCCTGCGCATGGCGCACGGCGCCTTCGTGCGCGGCACGCTGGGCGATCCATTCGTGCTGCTGGTGGAGGCAGACCTGCTCAAGCGCTCCGCGACCGAAATGGGTTACGTCGGCATGATCCAGCTCGACTACGAGCCGACGCAGGGTCTGCATTTCATCGCCACCGGCGAGGTGCTGGACAACGGCTACCCCGAAGGCGGCGGTCCGACGCAGTCCGCGCGCGTCGAGGGTCAGGGCAAGCCCAAGCTCGGCGGCTGGCTCTCGGCGGCCTGGTTCTTCTACACGCACTTCGACGTGCGCGTGGATGCGATCAAACGCCAGACCGAGCCGTTCACGATCCTCGGCCAGCTCCACGTGTACCTGTGAGGCAAGCCATGAAACAGCGCATCATCTCCCGCATCGCCTGCCTCCTCGCCGCGTCGGCCACGCTGCTCGTCTCCGGAGTCAGCCAGGCCTCCCCGGACTTCCCTGGTGAGATCGCCACGCTGCTCGGCATGCAGTGCCCCCCGCCGTGCACTCTCTGTCACGCCTCTCCGCAGGGTGGCGACATGCTCGACAAACCCTGGGTCGGGGGCATGCTCACTGGCGGATTGAAGGCGCAACAGGTCGCGACGGTTGGTCCGGCGCTAGGCTACGTCGAGAGTCAAGGCACCGACAGCGACACGGATGGGACCGCGGACGTGGCGGAGCTCCGCGTCCAGCGCAACCCGAGCATCACGGGCACGACCACCCCCGACGAGATCCTTTGCCCGCCGCAGTACGGCTGCGGCGCTCGTGTGTCGCCGCGTCCGCCAGTCGACGGCAGCGCGCTCGTGTTCGCGGTGGTCGTCGCCGGTTTCCTCGCGTTGCGTACCCGCCGCAGCAAGTAGTAGTGCCGGGGGATTCGCGCCGCGCCTTGCGGCGCTGCTCACCCCTGCGATACTTTCAGTCCGGGCATGAAACGGGCTATCTCTCGCGTCGCGAGTATCTCGACGGCAGCGGTCGCGTTACTGATCTCCGCGACTGGTCGAGCCTCGGACACGTTTCCCGGCGAGATCAAGAAACACCTCGACATGGATTGCGCGCCCTCGTGCACTCTCTGTCACGTCACTCCCGCGGGCGGCGGTACGCCCGACAAGCTCTTTGCCGCGTACATGATCAGGCCGGGCTTGTTGGAGAGGGACAAACCGGAGACGGTCGCTCCCGCGCTCGACACCGTCAAAGCGATGGCGATCGACACCGACATGGACGGGACGGGAGACGTGAAGGAGCTCGAGGACGGGCGCAATCCGAACGTCGCGTTGACGTCGCAGCAATCCGACGAGCTCATCTGTCCGCCCGAGTACGGCTGCGGCGCACGCGTGTCGCCGCGTCCGCCCGTCGACGGCAACGCGCTCGCGTTCGCGCTCGGCGTCGCCGGCTATCTCGGTCTACGTCTTCGTCGTCGCGCTCGAGCGCTTCAGTTACCGCCGACGCCGCCGTTGGCACCGCCAGCACCAGCGCTCGCGGGCGTGCCTCCCGCACCAGCCGTCGCGCCTTCACCGCCAGCGCCTGCGTTCGGTGCTCCGCCACCCTGACCACCGGCGCCTGCGCTCGGAGCTGCTCCGCCGCCTTCACCGCCGGCACCCGCGCCCGCTGCGCCGCTATCCGTGCCCGCTGCGCCGCCGCCAGCCGGGGTGGCTCCGGTACCCGCTTCGCCCGCGGGCTCGCCGCCGCTGCCCGTCCCGGTGTCACCACCCTCGCTGCCCTCGGGAATTTCACTCCGATCGACGTCCGTGATCAGGGTGCAGCCTCCGACGATCAAAAGGGCTGAAAGCGAAGTGATGACCAGGCTCTGGCGTCCGAAGCGCATGTACCGGTAATACGAAAAAGCCGGCTCTGGACCAAGTGCAATTTTACGAGGGGTCGCGGCATCGCCGGCGCGACAAAAACAACGGAATTTCAAGGTGAAAGAACGCTTTGACCTACACCTCGTGGACGGCACCTACGAGCTCTTCCGGGCTTATTTTGCGGTCCCGAGCAGCAAAAACACCCAGGGAGCCGAGGTCGGCGCCACCCGCGGCCTGCTCCGGACCGTCCATTCACTGCTCCGGACCCCGGGCGTGACCCACGTCGCCTGCGCCTTCGATCACGTCATCGAATCGTTTCGCAATCGTCTCTTCGACGGCTACAAGACCGGGGAGGGGCTGCCGCCGGAGCTCACGTCGCAGTTCGAGCTCGCGGAGCGGGCTACCCGCGCCCTCGGGGTCGTCACCTGGCCGATGGTCGAGTTCGAGGCCGATGACGCCCTGGCGACCGCCGCGTGGCGCCACGGCGCCGACGAGCGGGTCGGCCGCGTCTGGATCTGCACGCCCGACAAGGATCTCACCCAGTGCGTGCGCGGTGATCGCATCGTGCTCTTCGATCGCCAGCGCAAGATCGTGCTCGACGACGCAGCGGTGAAGGTGAAGTTCGGTGTACCGCCGGAGTCCATTCCCGACTACCTGGCGCTGGTCGGCGACGCCGCCGACGGCATCCCGGGCGTGCCACGCTGGGGAGCGCGCTCGGCCGGGCAGCTGCTCGCGCACTACGAGCACCTCGAGCGCATCCCGCTCGACGCGACGGCCTGGCAGGTCAAGGTCCGCGGCGCCGACGCCCTGGCGCGTTCGCTGAAAGAGCACTTCGAGCAAGCATTGCTCTATCGGACGCTGGCCACGCTACGCGCCGATGTCCCGCTCGAGGAGTCCCTCGACGACCTGGCCTGGCGAGGACCGAGCGCCGACCTCACGACGCTGTGTGAAGAAATAGGCGAAACGGCCCTGCTCGAGCGGCTCGAGTGATTCGGGGTGGAGGGCGGCCTCGTGCTACCCTCCCGCTTCGAGATGAAGGCGTACGGCATTGTTTTCGCGCTGCTCGGGCCCTGCCTGGCCTGGCCCGCCCTGGCGCAGAACGACACGGATCTTTCGGCGGGCGGCCTCGCGCCTCCCGAAGCCATCGAGAGCGAGAGCGACCGGGCCGCCCGTGAGCAGCAGACCGAGGCCGATCTACAAAAGGCGGAAGAGGAGGACTCGGGACGCGGTCTCGAGTTCTTCTGGCTCAACGGCGAGATCGGCGCGACGCAGGTGTGGCTGAAGTCCGATTTCGTGGGTTCGGCGGACAAGAGCCAGCTCGGGTTGACCTACGGCGGCGGCCTTGGCCTGCGCATCGTCGCCTTCACGGTCGGAGCGCGCTTCCGCATGGCAAGCCTTCCCGACACGCAGCTGTGGACGCTCAACGCCGAGGGCGGCTTTCGAATCCCGCTCGGCTCGATCGAGCCGTATTTCACGCTGGGTGCCGGGTACGCGTCGATGGCGGGCTTCGACGAGCCCGGCTTCAGCGATGCTCGCGGGCTGAACGTCCGGGGCGGTGCTGGGCTCGACTACTACCCGACCGAGGTCTTCTCGCTCGGCGCCAACCTCACGGGCGAGTTTCTTTATCTGGCTCGCTCCGAAGGGGACAGCGACAGCAGCGTCGCGGGCGCCGGCACGTTGACGGCGGTGGTGGGACTCCACTTCTGAGCCCGTGGTTCTGAGAGTCCTCGCCGCTCTAGTCCTTGCGCTGTTTGGCGCGGGCCTGGCTCTGCTCGTTTTCCTGCGCAGCTCGCGGGTAGCGTGGCCGTCGCGGCGGCTTTCGCTGGTCGTGTTCGCCGGCGGAATTCTGGCCGGCGCCGCGGCGCTCGTCGCTGAACGCTACGTGCTGCAGTGGACCGAGCTCTCGTTTTCGGTCGGGCAGAGCGGCCTGGGCGGAGCGCTGCTTGCCACCTTTCTGCTCGCTGCCCCCCTCGAAGAGGGCTTGAAAGTGCTGCCGGTCTGGATGCTGTACAGCGCGCGCCGTGTGCCGAACGCCGCGATCGGCGTGAGCTACGGCGCTGCTTGCGGCGCCGGGTTCGCTGCGGCGGAGGCCGTGGCAGCCACCGTGGTATCGACGGCATCGGGCTGGGACGTGCTCCGCGTCGCGCTCTCCACGCCAGCGCACGTCTTCTTTGCTGGAGCCTGGGGCTACGCGCTGGGTGCTCGCCGGACCCGCGGCCGCTGGTTCTCACTGACCTGGTTCACGGCGATGCTGCTGCACGGACTCTTCGACCACATCCTCTGGGGGCGTGGCGTGGGGCAGATCGTCGCCGTGGTGCCGCTCCTGCTGTTCATGCTGCTCGGTAGCTGGCTCTTGCTGCGCAGCATCAATCCGGCACCGGCGACCTCGGCGGTGAGCTCGCTATTTCCGGAGCCGCCCTCCATCGAGAGCATGAGCCAGGCGCTCCGGCCGAGGGATCAGCCGCTGATGATGCACTGGATCCTGTTCGGTTCGTTCGTCACCCTGGGTCTGATGGTCGTGCTCGTCGCGAGCGCGGTGGTCTTGGGGCGGCGGATCGGCGTCGATTTCGCGCTGGCGGACCAGACCGACGTCCGCGCGGCGGGGCCCTTGATGCTGCTCGGGGCCGCCGTGCTGCTCGCTTTTCCCGTGGGTGGCTACCTCGTCGCCCGCGCCAGCGGTGGGCATAGTTTGCTGGAACCTGCTCTGGCGGCGGCTTTGACCGTCGCTTTGCTCATCGCTCTGCTGGCACTGGCTGCACCCATCGGCGTGCTGTTCGCGCTGGCCGTGGCCCCGATCGCGCTCGGTCTCGCCTGCGGCGGCGCCTGGGTCGGTATAGAACGCTAGCGCTTGCCAGCGATCGGCGTCTGCGTTCGGAACGTCTTGTACTCCGGGCTGTCGAGCAGAGGGTCGGCGGGTAGGACGGCGAGCTGGCGATCGCTGTCGGGTTCGTAGTCGTCGGCGAGCATCCTTCTCAGGTCGAAGGCGACGAAGCGTCCGAGCAAATGCGGCGACTCACTGACCCAGATTGTGCGTGACCCGGTTTCCATGACGACGCCGTGCGTCGCGATCAGCGCGTCGATGGCGCGCCGGTCGCCGAGGGGCAGTGGCTTGCCGCCTTCGCCCTTGCGGTCGCGGAGCAGCGAGATCGCTCGCTCGACGTCGACCTGACCGGTGTCGCCCAGGGTCAGCTCGTCGCCCCGGTGGCGCCGGGCAACGCTCGAAGTTTCGCTGCGAACTCGCTGATTTTTGGGGTCCTGGGCGAAGGGGCCCTCGAAGTGGTTGGTCACCGCGGCGGCCGCGGGCAGCGCTCGGACGAAGGGATCGACCCCGGGTACACGTTCGACCACGGTGCTCTGACCGCTGGCGTCGGCCAGCACGATGATGTGGCTGACCAGCGGCGGCTGTTCGCGCAGGCGCTCGATGGCTTCGCCGACGTGGCGCGCTTCCGAGAGGACACGCCGGAGCGCGTGAACGACCGGCTCGCCTTGCGTGCGCGGCTCACCCGCCCGGCCGCCGTGGACCACGACGGCGAGCCCTTCGGCATTCATGCCGCTGACCACGCCGACCAGGCCCGGCCAGGCCACGGACACGAACGGGATCTTGCCCTGCTCGCGCACCAGGAACACCGCCTTGCGGCGATCGAAGACATCGTCCACCTCGAAGTCGAAGGCGCGTGCCAGGAGCGCCCCCCTGCCGGCCGTGCGTTCGTTGGTGAAGGCGAAGGTGGTACAGCCGATCAGTGGTGACTCCTCGAACGACAGTGCGATGTCGTAGAGGGCGTTCAGGTAGACGAAGCGCTGGTACGTCGGGAAGAACTCGGCGTAGGGGTCGGGCTGAAAGCCGTGGGCGCCGGCGGCGATCTCGCGCAGCCGTGTGGAGCTCATGCCCTGGTCGACGTTGCGGTAGCGCAGCTGAGCCAGGTCGAGCAGCACGTGGCGGAGGAAGGTCGAGGGCACCTGCTGACCCAGGTGCCCCAGCAAAATGCCCTCGTTTTCCACCATTTGCGGGTAGAGCAACCGGGCGTGGGAGTAACCGATGGCCTCCGGGGTCCCGACCAGGCCCACTTCCAGGAGTGGCCCGCGCTCGCGCAACCAGGAGCCGCCGAAGCGCGTGATGCCGTCGCCGCGCTCGAGCTCGTGGCTGGGTAGCTCGACGCTCGGCGGTGTCGGTCTGGCGCTCCAAGTCACCGCCAGGTGAATGACGACTGGCAGTATCAACACCGCCAGCACGATGACGAGCTTGCGCCGGTGCCGTCTGACGAACACCACAGTTCCTCTCATGTAGCGCGCTCCGCACGACGAACGCTAGCGACGGTCCATAGCACACGCGCAACGATTCGTGCGGGATCACGAACTACTCTGAAGTGTGAAACTCGATGTTCCTCGGGTGGGTAGATCACCTGCACCGGAAGTTCCGCGATCGTCCAACCCTGGCGCGCGGTGTGCAAGATCACTTCCGACTCGAACTCGTAACCTGTCGAGTGCAAGCCGAGCGCGAGCGTCTCGGGTAGCGGGTAACGACGCAGGCCGCACTGAGTGTCGGTCAAGCGTCTGCCGCTGAACCACGACAGGAACACATTCGAGAAACGATTCGAGAAACGATTGGCGCGCGGAGCGCCGGCGGCCACCAGGTCCCGGACACCCAGAAGCAGCGCTTCCCGCGGAAAATCTGCCTCTGCGAGCAACAGGGCCTGGCTGGCTGGGTGCTGTCCGTCGGCGTCGACGGTGACCGCTGCCTGCGCTCCGAGCTCGAGCGCTCGCGTGAAGCCGCTGGCGAGCGCCGCGCCCTTGCCACGGTTCTGCTGATGCAAGACGACGTCGGCTCCGGCAGCGCGCGCTACCTCTGCGGTCGCGTCGGTCGAACCGTCGTCGACCACGATGACGCCTCCGTCGCGTTCACCGAGCCCGCTCCACACCTCTCGCAGCGAGCGCACGACGTCGGCGACCGAAGCTTCGGCTTGATAGGCTGGCACCACGGCGGCGACGCGCACTGAGGACGGCAGCGTAAAACGAGGGCATGCAGTATGCTACTTCTTCGCGCCGTGGACCCGTTCGATCCCAAAGTCGTTCTCGAGCTCAGTGTGCGCGCCAAGCAACAGCTCAGGCGTCGCGCGCGCGCCACACGCAAGGCACATGCGCCGGCTTCGCTCGCCGAGCGCAGTGCACGGCTCGTGCCGCGCATCCTCACACACGGATCATTCGAGCAGGCCAGGAGCGTGGGACTCTTCTGGCCCATGATCGAACGCGGCGAGGTCGACGTCCGGCCGCTCGACGCGGCGGCTCGAGCGGCGGGAAAGGCCGTTTTTTACCCGTTTTTGCAGCGCAGCGAGCGCGGGGTGCGTACCGGCTTTCGCCTCACCAGCGCGGCTACGGAGCTCGTCCTCGGCGTCGAGCGTTTCGCGCAACCCGCGGAGAGTGCGCTGGAGGCCAAGCGCGGTGACGTCGATCTCGTGATCGTGCCCGCCCTGGCCGTCGCGGGTGACGGTCACCGCCTCGGCTACGGCATGGGTTTTTATGATGCGACGCTGCCCGACGTCTGCCCACCAGCGCGGACGATCGCGGTGGCCTACGACTTCGAGCTCTTGGCCGAGCTACCGAGCGAGCCACACGACGTCCGCTGCGACGTCGTCATCACGGACGTAAGGACGCTCGAGCCGGCCTAACGCCGCGCATTCTTGCGCCGGCAATCCGCGCAACGGCCGTAAAGCTCGTGTTTGTGCGCCTGTACCTGAAAGCCGTGGCGCGCGGCGACGCGATCCTGGAGTTCCTCGATCGCCGGCTCCTCGAACTCCGTGATCTTCCCGCACTCCAGGCAAATCAGGTGGTCGTGGTGATGGTCCGCGTCGCTCAGCTCGTAGCGGGTGTGCCCGTCGCCGAACTTGTGCTCCTGAACGACCCCACTTTCCGTGAGCATTTTGAGGGTACGGTAAACCGTGGCGTAGCCGACCCTGGGGTCGACCGCGCGAACCTCGTTCAAAAGGCCGTCGATCGTGATGTGTTCGGTCGCGTCGAACAGGGTATCGATGATCAGGCGTCGCTGCTCGGTCGAGCGCAGCCCACGCTTGTTCATGAACGACTCGAGGTCGGTCCGCAGCCGATCGACGTCCGGCGAGCGAGGCTTGGTCGCGGCGCCGCCCTTCGACGCTAGAGTCTTCACCCACCAACCATCACCGCCCGGCGGCCTGCCGTCAAGCAAGCAAGGCTAAGGACGGCGGCTCGCGCGTAACAGCGCAAGCAACGCCCCGGCCATCGTGCCGAGGGGCGCTGCCGCGACCGGGGCCAGCCCGAGCAAGGCCAGCGCGGAGAGGGACAGCGCGGGGCCGAGCACCAGCACCAGATCGATTCGGGTCTCGCGCCGGCAGTCGTTCGCGATTCTCATCGCGTAAGCGGCGTCACGCACGTCGTCGGACGCGAGCTGCACGGCCCATTCTGCGCTCGTCGATCCCGCGGCGCCGAGTGCCACGGCCACGTCACCTGCCGAGAGGGCACCGTCGTCGCTCGGGCTTCTCCCCACCACGGCCACGACTGCGCCACCCTCCGAGAGCCGCTTCACTTCATCGGCGCGCTCCGCTGGTGGGACTTCGGGCCTGATGTGGTCGATGTCCAGCGTCCGGCCGAGGGCCTCGCACGTCTCCCGAGAATCACCGGACAGCAGCACGGGCTCGAGCCCGACGTCGAGCAAGTGCTGGACCGCCGCCCGGGCACCGGGACGAAGGCCGTCCTGCAAGCCGACGACGCCGATCAGGCGTCCTCCCAGCGCTACCAGGAGCACGGTGCGGCCCGTGGCCTCGAGATCCGTGATCGTATTTTCCGCAATGGCTATGCTGACATGCTCCTTCAGCATCAAGGCCCGGCTGCCGACGATCAGCGCCTGACCGTTGGAGGCGACGGCGGTTACTCCGAGGCCGGGCTGAACGATGGGGCTGCGCACGCCGTCCGGCCTGATACTCCGGGCCCGCGCCGCACGGGCAACGGCCGTGGCCACTGGATGGCCGGCGCCGCTCTCCGCTCCAGCTACCAGTGCCAGCACCTGTTCCGGTTCAGTACCGGCCAGCGCCTCGACGTTCGCGACCTCCGGCTCGCCGAGCAGCAACGTTCCGCGCGCGCAAAAGACCGCCGTCGAAGCGCGCCCTGCGCGGTCGAAGCCCTCGGCCGTGCGGAAAGCCACGCCGCGCCCCAGTGCGTCGAGGATGCCACCGCCGACACGCAAGGCGCCGACCGCACCAAGGGCGGGGTGACCCAGCGCGGCCTGAACCGCTGCGGCCAGGAGCAGGATCGCGATGAGATCGCTGTCCGAGACGAAGGCGAACAACGCAGCCAGGAGCGCACCCAGTGGCGCGATGCGTTCCACCCAGATGCGTCCAAAGCGCGCCAGCGCCGACGCCAGATCGGCGCGCCGTCGCGGATCGCGCGTCAGGCGCATCCAGGCTCGGTCGAGGCCGGCCCAGCCGACGACCGCTCGCAGTCGTCCCTCCACGACGCGCGCACCGGCCACGACCACGTCGCCCTCACGCAGCGAAGCGGTGGATTTCGCGCCGAGCCAGGGCAATACCGTCGCGCTCCCGGCGGTGATGGTGGCGTCGGCGAGTACGGTCTCACCGCTCTCGACCAGGAGCTCCTCGCCAGGACGCAAGTCGATGGCGCGTGCTTCGGCGAGGTCGTCGCCCACGACTCGCGAACAATCGCCGTCGAGGGCGAGGTGCAGCCGCTCTCGAGCCAGATCGAGCGGCCGTCGGGCCTTACGCAGCAGCCAGGTGCTCGTCGCGTTCGACGTGACGATGACTCCAGCCAGGAAGATGGCTTCGTTGGTTCTCGGGTCGGACGTCGACAGCGCCACGATCGCGGCGATGACCGACGCCATCGGTGCGCAGAGCTCAGCCGCCGGATGGAGCTCCGATGCGTCCCGCGCACCCAGCCACGCCTCGGCGATGAGGGCGGCTGCGGCGACGGTGACGAGCACGACACGCGCCGTCGACGCTACCGTCGAGTCGCCCGCCAACAAGAGCGCCACGCCGAGCACGCTGGCGAGTGCTGCCATGGCGAGCAGCAGATCACTCACGCCAGCCGCGGGCGCTTCCTCGTCGTCCGTCAGCAGGACGTTGCTCGCCGCAGGCGGCGCCTCGGCGGCCTGCTCTGACGTTTCGCTCACCGCGTCGTCAGCGAGAACCACCGCGTCCGCGCTGGGTTCGGGCGCGTACAATGTCGTGTCAGAACGCGGTGTTGGCGTCGAGACGCGGTCCGGCTCCGGCGTGCGGGGCAGGGGCGTTCGTAGCTGTTCGGCGTTGAAACCCTGACGGCACTGGACGCTGCAGAAGTAACGGAAGCGTTCGCGAATGAACGCGACGCGCTCGGCACGCAGCGGATCGACCGGCGAGCCGCAGCTCGCGCAGGCCAGGAAGCTGGAGGGAGCGCGGCGCGGAGCCTCGCCTTCGCTCTCCGCCCCGAACGTCATCCGGCGATGGATCCGAGTACGGAGTCGACCCGGGCCAGACCTTCGTCGAGCTCGGCGCGAGTGACGACGAGCGGAGGGGAGAAGCGCAGCGCCTGGCCGCCTGCCACGGTGAGGAGCACGCCGGCATCCTGAAGCTTGCTGAGCACTTGCCGGGCGTCGACGCCGTCCTTGAGTAGCAGCGCTTGCAGCAAGCCGCGTCCACGAGTGCCGGTCACCAGCTTGTCGTGTTTGCGAGCGAGGGTCTCGAGCTCGCCTCTCAGGTACTCGCCGGTTTGCTTCACGTGCTCGAGCAGACCATCTTCTTCGATGGCGTCGAGCACAGCGTGGGCGGCGGCGGAAGCCAGCGGATTTCCGCCGAAAGTCGAGCCGTGGCTGCCTGGGGGCAGCGCGTCGCTCAGCGCCGCCTGGGTAAGCATGGCGCCGATCGGAACGCCACCGCCCAGCGCCTTGGCGAGCGCGACGACATCCGGCTGAATGCCCTCGCCCTGGCACGCGAGAAATGTGCCGGTTCGGCCGATACCGGTCTGAACCTCGTCGAAGATGAGCAGAGCACCGTTGTCGAGCGTGATGCGGCGGAGCTCGGCCAAGAAACCCTGCGGCGCCGGCAAGACACCGCCTTCACCCTGCACGGGCTCGACCAGCACCGCAGCGACGTCGGGGCCCATCGCGGCCTGGACCGCGCGGGCGTCGCCATAGGGTACGTGGCTCACGGCGGGCAGCGGCCCGAAACCGTCGCGGTACTTGGGCTGGCCGGTGGCGGCGAGCGCGCCCAGGGTGCGACCGTGAAATGAGTTTTCGAACGCAATGATGCGCAGCCGTTCAGGCTGGCCTTTGGCGAAGAAGTGCCGTCGGGCGAGCTTGAGGGAGGCCTCGATCGCCTCCGTGCCGGAGTTACAGAAGAACGCACGCGCCATCCCGCTCAGCCGGCACAGCCGCGCCGCCAACCTGACGTTGGGCTCGTTGAAGAAGTAGTTCGAGGCGTGGATCAGCCGCTCGGCCTGCTCGGCGATGGCGCGGACCAGGCGTGGATGACCGTGCCCGAGCGTGCTGACGGCGATGCCCGCAAAGAAGTCGAGGTAACGCTTACCCCCGACATCGAACAGCGCGGAGCCCTGGCCACGCACGAGCACGAGCGGCGGCTGGCGGTAGTTGGGATAGAGAAACTCCGTGCCGAGGCCGACGAGCGCCTCCTGCGACATGGTCATTCGCCGTCTCTAAATGACGCCGGGCCATTGTTCAAGGAGGAGAGCTGCAATTCACGGCTCCGCGCGGCCGTTTCGCCGCTCGATCAGCAGCCGCGCCGCCTCCGCGAAGCCGGCGCCGCGCGGTGACGACGTCAAATAACGCGGTGCGACGGTGGGCCGCCCGCGCAAGTTCGCAACGCCGATGCTGGTACGAAAGGCGGCAAAGCAGGCGGCGTCGTTCTCACTGTCGCCGATGAAAGCGTAGCGTGAGAGCGCTGCAGAGGCGTCGTAGCGCCGGAGCCGTGCGAGTAGCGCTACCGCCCCCGCGGCCTTGTCGGCGCGGTCGAAGGTCACGTGCAGGTGTACGCTCGAGACGAGCGTGCTCGCGCCGTGAAGCTCGGCCAGCGCTCTCGCTTCGGCCACCCTATCGGCTTCGAGCTTGCGCGTTTCACCGATGTCGAAGGTGAAATCACTCCTGCGGGCGTCGACGTCGCTCGCAGGGACGAGGTCAGGCATGGCCTTTCTCATCAGCGCGACGAGCTCGGCCAGACGCGCTCGCCGCGTCGCCCGCTCGGCCTGCGACAGCGGATCGAGCAGCCGAACGTCGCCGTCGCTCGGGACCACGAAGATCGCACCGTTTTCGCTGACGGCTCCATGGACGGGGAACATCCGGGTCAGGACCTCCGCCCAGCCTGCGGGGCGTCCGGTGACGATGTAGAGTTCGAGACCCGCTTCTCGCAGACGGAACAGCGAGGAGTAGGCCTGCTCGGAGAGCTTGCCGTGGTCGAGCAGCGTGTCGTCGAGATCGAAGAGCAGCCCGGAGAGCTCGGCGGCCTCGCGCTGGTCCAGAGCAGTCAGGGGTCGCATCAGAGCGGGCTCACTTCTGCGATCAGGGTGGTGAGGTAAAGGCCCTCGGGAAACGCGGCCGGCACCGGATGATCGGGCCCCTGGAAGAGACGCTCGCGGACGATCGCCCGGGCACCCACATCGCGGGCCCCGAGGGCGAGTGCTCTTCCGAGCTCGACGAGTCCCACGGCTGCCGAACATGAACAGATGACGAGCAGGCCGCCCGGACGAGTGGCGCGCGCGCCTGCGCCAGCCAGGCGGCGCATGTTGTCCACGGCTTTGCCGCGAGCAGCGCGTGTCGGTGCGAGCTTGGGCGGATCGCAGATGACGAGGTCGTGTCCGCCCTTGCGTCCCGCATGAGCCAGAGCCTCGAGGGCGTCGCTGCGCTCGAAGCGCACTCGCTCGGCCAGGCCGTTTTCCAGCGCGCAGGCAGCGCCGACCTCGACCGCCAGGGCGCTCGAATCGACTGCCTCGACCCGCGTGGCGCCACCACGGGCTGCGGACAACGCCGCCGCGCCGACGTAGCAGTACGTGTCGAGCACGCTGCGTCCGCGTGAAAGCTCCTCGATTCTGGCGCGGAGTCCACGCTGGTCGGCGTAGAAGCCCGTTTTCTGGCCGAGCTCCAGCGGGATGCGAAAGCGCAGGCCGCGCTCGCGAAGATCGAACGCTGCGAGACCCGCGTCGCCGCGAACGACGCCGAGCCCGGGCTCGAAGCCCTCGGCCTGTGCCGTACGCGCCGGCGTTCGGTCGACCACGGCGCGGGCGCCGAGGAACGCGAGCGCGTCCAGGATCTGCGCTTCACGTCGCTTGAGCCCGATGGTGCCGATCTGAATACTGAGGACGTCACCGAGCTGGTCGACGATCAGTCCCGGCAGATCATCGCCTTCGCCGTGAACCAGCCTGACGGCGTCGGTGTCGTTCGACGGCAGCCCCATCTCGCGGCGGCGCTCGACGGCCCGCCGGATGCGGTCGGCGATCAGAGCGGCATCTATCGTCTGGCGGGGATCGCGCGTGTAAATACGCACGGGGATTGCGGAACCGGGTGAGTAGAGACCCCGCCCGAGTAGATTACCGCGCGTATCCTTCACCTCTACCTCGTCGCCGGGTTGGGCTCCTCCTTCGATCCGAGCCACGGCTTGCGCGAATACCCAGGGGTGTCCGGCCCAGATCGGCTGGACATGGCCGGCTTTGACGAGAACTAGGCCCACGGCCCGCTCCGTACCACGGCCCGCCGGGGAGCGTGTTGTTCCGGCTTCGGCTCAGGTGTTAACGGCGCTTAACGGGCGGGCACTATTGCGCCGAATTCCTGCCGGCCGAAGGGCTCTGGAAAGTGGCATCCCGGTTGCTAACCTGAAGCCTCGCCTGCCAAGGAGCCCCTTCATGCGCTTCAGGTGCCTGGCCGCCAGTGCGGCCCTCCTCCTCCTACCTACCGTCGCCCTGGCCCAGGAGGAGTGTCCCGACGGCGACTGGTTCTGCGAGAACCCGCCATCAGCGGGTGACGACGGCGCTGCCGGCGAAGCCGAGTCGCCACCGCCTCGAGAGAACGAAGCCGAGCCCCAGAAGGAGGGGCCGCCGCTGGTCGTCTACACCCCCAAGGGTTCGGCCAAGCCGAGCAAGGTGATCGTCGTCGAGAAACCGCCGCCCAAGGCAGCCAAGCCGCGCAAGGTGCGCGAGTGGGGCTTCAACCTTCATCTCTCCGGCGCGCTGATGGGCGACAAGGCCGATGAGCACGACGCAGAGATGGGCGGGCTCGGCTTTGCATTTCGCTATCGCCCGATCCGTGCGCTGGCCATCGACGCCGGCCTCGAGCTGATCGGCGGCACGGATTGGAACGGCTTCGAGCGGCGAGAGACCGGGTTCATGACCAACTGCCTGCTCTTCTTCAATCCCAAGGACAAGGTTCAGGTGTTCTGGTTCGGTGGCTTTGGCCTCAGTGGGGCTCGCGTCCAGGTCGAGACCGACACGGAGTCGTTCGAGGAGCGCTACAGCTACTTCGGCTTGCAGACGGGCCTGGGCATCGAAGGCCGGGTCAGCAAGAAAGTGGCTCTGGGCGCCGACATCCTGGGTTTTGTCAGGGGTCGCAGCGATGCGCGCCCGAACTCGCGACCCGAGTTCGTGGACGAAGACACGCACCAGGCGACGAATGCCTCGGGCGGCGGTCTGATCCGCGGCGGCGTCACGTTCTACTGGTGAGGGTGACGCACAAAAGCGATGTCCCCGGGGCTCTTGCGAGCGACCGGGGACATCGTCGTTTGCGGACGTTGGGTCTCGAAGCTTACTGAACGAGATCCTTCAGCGCCTTGAGGGCCGTCGCGCGAACCTTCTTGCTCGCCGGCTTCGCCGGGATCGTGATCGGTTCCTTCGTGAACGGGTTGATGCCCTGGCGCTCCTTGGTCGCGGGCTTCTTCACGACGCGGAGCTTCACGAGCCCCGGCACCACGAACTCACCCGGGCCACGCGACGAGAGCTGCTTGCGGATGAGCTCCGAAAGTCCCTCGAAGACGCGGCTCACGCTCTTCTTGTCCAGATCCGTCGAATTCGCGAGCTCAGCGATGACCTGAGCCTTGGTTAGCCTCTTACCTGCCATGTGCGTTCTCCTCTGCCGGAAAGTCTTTAAAATCTTGCCGTCTGCGACCCTCCCGGTGTTCGCCGCGGCGGTTTTCACGCCGGATCCGCTGCGATCAACCAGGCACGCGACGGATATCAGGCATGTCCATGCCGTTTCAAGGGGAAAACTCGAAAATAGAGCTTTTTTTCCGAAGCTCGGTAGGCTGCCGGGATGGGGGAGGCGGCAGGCACGCCTGTTTCAGAGCCGCCCGTCCGGCATTGCCTTGTTCCATGCTGTCTCGTGAGCCGGTGTTCGTCGTTCGTCGCTTTTCGCTGCTCTAGCGCAGGCTTAGCTCACACTCTTGGAAGCTATTTGCGAGGTGGTTTGCGGACCTTGGCCCGCCGAACGGGCTCCTTCTTGATCAATGCCGGGAGCGCGGCAGCACGCACCAGGCGCCGGCAAGCGGCGTCCATCCGCTTCTTCTCGGGACGGGTCCCGTGGTCGTAGCCGATGAGGTGTAGGATGCCGTGAGCCAGCAGGAAGCGGAGCTCCTCCATCAGGTCACGCCGCCGCGAGCGGGCCTGGCGCTCGGCGGTGTCGATCGACAGGACGACGTCCCCGAGCAGCCGGACGTCGTCCGGGCCGTCGGCGTCCTCGTCGAGCGGGAAGGAGAGCACGTCGGTCGGCTTGTCCTTTCCACGGTGCGTGCGATTCAACACCCGGATCCCGGCGTCGTCGGTCAAGAGGATGCTGAGCTCGGCTGCGGACAGGTCCAAAGCAGCCAGCATCTTGTCGGCCAGGGCGCGAACAATCCGCGGATTCACTGGGCTCGAGCGGGGAGCGCGACGGATGACTGAGGTGGTCATTGCCTCAGGCATGGCCCTTTAGCACTGAAATGGTGCTCCGGCTTTCCAAGGAACTGCCCCGGCGCTACGTTCCATAGGTTGAATGGCGCGGCCGTCCCGTCCCCCCGGCTTCGACATGACCTATCGACCGGCGGAGACCGTCTTCGGTCCGCCGTTCGTGGTCAGGATCCCCTCCTTCATCTATCTGACCTGCGCCCTGGCGGCCGTGGTCGTGGTGATGATGGCGGAACACAGCGCTCCCGGGAGCTTCCTCTACATCAACATCCTGGAGCGTAGCGCTCGTGGTGTCATCAGCGCGCGCACCGTGGCGGCTCTACTCGTGATCGGCGCGGTGGCGGCCATCGTCCAGAGCGGCATGCGCGGCGTGCGGATCCGCGGCGACGGCGTCGAATACCGCGACATGCTCACGATCGGCATCCCGCGCTTGCGGCGCGTGAGATGGGCACAAATCGACTGTATCGTGCTCAACTTGCCCCAGGCCATCGCCATCGACCTGTGGGACGGCTCGCGCACCTACCTGCCGGTGGTGAGCGACCGCGCCAGGCTCTCGGCCACGCTCGAGCAAGTCGCGGCGGCCCGAGCCATCCCGGTTCGCGGCGGCGCGGGTCTCGACGAGATACCGGACAAGGCGCGCTTCGAAGACGACGGCGACGAGTGAACCTCGGCGCTCATTCCGCTCGCCAGTCGTGGAAGCCGACTCGCGCGGAGAACCCGACGTAGCCCTGGGCCGTGCCGCCGTAAGGGTCGCCGGAGATGCCGTTGGTGCGATCGAGATAGAAATCGAACGAGGCGCCGAGCAGCACGTGATCGCCGACGTTGAATTCGGCACCGAGATCGAAGCCCCAGTACGGTCCGAGCCCTGAGCCGCTGTCCTCGGTTTCGCCCTGCTCCACCAGCACACCACCTTGTTCGACGACGTCGGCGTGGACGATGTCGACCATCTGGTAGCTGCCGCCCACGCTGATGCTGGCCAGGAAGCGCGCGCGATTGCCGCCTGCCATGAAGCGGAACTGCGGCCCCAGACGCACGAACTGCAGGCTGAGCTCGGCCGGTCCGGTGTGGCTCAGCGATCCGGTCGGGCCCGAGCGGACCTCCGTGTAGGTGCCGTCGCCGCCGCCGCTGCCGTACATCACGAGCCCGCCCAGGCCGAAGCCGCGCGTGAAACGCTGGCCTACCGCTGCGCCGGCCCACCACATGACGCCGCCGCGCTCGCGCATCTGTCCACTGTCTTCGTCGCGCACGAGCTCGTAGTCGAAGCGGTCCGGATCGGCCGTGAGCGCGGAGAAGCCGAGCTGGCCGAGGACGTACAGACCCTGGTTCAGGTAGCGCTTTTTGGGCGCTTCGGGCTCGGGGGGCGGCGCCGCTGGTGGTGGCGTCGCTGGTTCCGGCGGCGGCAGTCGAATCTCCTGGCCCGCCACGGCGGTGAACGGAAAGTCGTACGAGGGACCACCGGGTTTGTACACCTGCACCAGGTGCTGACCTGGAGCGACGTCGCCCGTCCACTGGCCGGCGGCGACCGGCGTACCGTCGACGGCGATCACCGCGTCGGGCGCGAAGCCCCTCACGGTGACCCTGGCGCTGCCGGTCGGGCGAGCGTCCGCAGGTTGCGCAGTCAGGGGCGAGCTGGCGAACAACAGCGTACACCACGCCAGCAGCGCCGTGAGCGCGTGACAAAACCGCATCGAGCCATGACAGCACCGAATCACCCTGGCGTGTGCTGCAATCGACTGCAGCATTTTGCAACACGCGCACACGGGGGCGAGGGATTTCCGCGCGTTGACGACGTGCTTTCGCCTGGTAGGACGAACATGTGTCCAAGACAGAGTTCGACCGTCGCCTCAAACACCTCTTGGCCGAGCACGAAGCGCTGCTCTCACGAAAAAACGACGTCGACGAGCGCTGGAACAACGGCGTCTTCGAACGCTTCAAGCACCCCGTCTTGACGGCGGCGCACACGCCGCTGTTCTGGCGCTACGACTTCGATCGCAACGCGAACTCGCACCTGCTCGAGCGCCTCGCCATCAACGCCGTTTTCAACCCCGGAGCCATCGAGATCGACGGTGTCGTCTACCTCGTCTGCCGCGTCGAGGGCAGCGACCGCAAGAGCTTCTTCGCCGTGGCGGAGAGCAAGAACGGCACGGCCAGGTTCCGCTTCTGGGACCGCCCCGTCGACCTGCCGGAAACGGCCGAACCCGACGTCAACGTCTACGACATGCGCCTCGTGCGCCACGCGGACGGCTACATCTACGGCCTGTTCTGCACGGAGCGCCGCGACCCGAGCGCTCCTCTCGGGGATACTTCGAGCGCCGTTGCCCAGGCCGGTATCGTCAGGACCAGAGACCTGGTGAGCTGGCAGCGCCTGCCCGATCTGGTCAGCAACTCCGCGCAGCAGCGCAACGTCGTGCTGCACCCCGAGCTCGTCGACGGCAAGTACGCTTTCTACACGAGGCCGCAGGACAGCTTCATCGAGGCCGGCAAGGGCGGCGGCATCGGCTGGGCGCTCTCGGACCGCGTCGACCCTGCGATCGTGGGCGACGAACGCATCGTCGACCCCAAGGTCTATCACACGATCAAGGAGGTGAAGAACGGCCAGGGTCCGCCTCCGCTCAAGACGAGTGAAGGCTGGCTGCACATCGCGCACGGCGTACGCAACACCGCCGCAGGGCTGCGCTACGTGATCTACGCCTTCCTCACTGCGCTCGACGAGCCCTGGCGCGTCACTCACAGCCCCGGCGGCTACCTGATCGCACCGGAGGGTGAGGAGCGCGTGGGCGACGTCGGCAACGTCGTGTTCAGCAACGGAGCGGTGCTGCGTCCGAACGGCGAGGTCTTGATCTACTACGCCTCGAGCGACACCCGCATTCACGTGGCTCGCAGCGACATCGAGCGCCTGCTCGACTACGTCAAGAACACGCCCGAAGACGGCCTGCGCTCTCGCGCCAGCGTCGAGCAACGCAGAGCGCTGATCGACAAGAACCTCGAGCTGATGCGATCGGGCAAGCTGCCGAAGGCGTGAGGTTCAGCGGGTTCCGTCCACGCGATAGCGCGCCAGATCGAGGTGCAGATGATCGCGGTGCAGGTTGTCGAAATACGGGGTGAGCACCACCGAGAACACGCCCTCGTCGTAGGCTCGTCGCGCCGCGCTCCGCAGGAAGAGTGAGCGCGGATCGCGGGGCTCGGAATCCAGCTTGCCGAAGTGACGCTCCACCGTGACGCGCCGTCCGTCTTCGAGCGTGAACGAGCGTAGATCGATGGCGTTGCCGTAGCTGTGCTCGCTGACCATGGTGCTGAAGCGGGTCATCTTGCGGCAACTGTAGGTGCCGCCATGCTCGATGCGCACCACACGCTTGCCGAGCTGGCGCGTCGACTCCTCTTGCAGCAGGCGCTCGAAGTCGGCCAGCGCCAGCGCCATGCCACAGGTCAGCGTGGGCGCTCCGTTGTAACGGATCCGCGTCGGCCCCGAGCGGTAGACGACGGCCTGCTCGGCGCCGCAGGTGTAACCCTTTCTTTGCTGGCGCAGCGGCAGCTCGGCCGGCGCGAACGTGACGCCGGCGGCGCGCAGGCGGTCCTCGCAGTCCGCGATCGGCTCCGGCGGCGCCACCACCTCGTCGTTGAGCGGATCCGTATCGGCCAGCCCGGGTGGGCGTTCGCTGCCGGCGGAAGCATGCGCATAGAGGAGGGCGAGAGCGACCGGGAGTGCTGCGCGGCGAGCGAATGCCACCACACTACGACTCTGACGGCATTGTTTCCCTTGGGCAACGTCGGACGGTCGTGTTTGCGGCCGTTCCCCTGCGGGGAAACTGGCCGACACGTGGGCTTGAGCACTGGCACGCGGAGTGCTACGCGCCTGCCCCATGAGCGACGTTTACGCAGTGGTCCTGGCCGGCGGCAGTGGCACCCGTTTCTGGCCCGCCTCCCGCAAAGCCCGGCCCAAACAGCTGCTCCCTCTCGCCCCCGGGTCCAGCAGCGCGCTCATCGCCGACACGGTGCGGCGCATCCGCCCGCTCGCGCCGCCGGAGCGCGTCGTGGTCGCCACCGGCCTGTCGCTGGTCGACGGTACGCAGAAGGCCTTACCCGAGGTTTCGCCCGAAGGATTCCTGGCCGAGCCGGTGGCGCGCAATACGGCGCCGTGTATCGCCTGGGCTGCGAGTGTCATTCACCGCAGGAATCCCGAAGCGATCGCCATGGTACTTCCGAGCGATCACCATATTGCCGACGAGCCGCGCTTTCTCGGCGTGCTCGGCAAGGCGATCGAGTCGGCCGCGAGCGGCACCATCACCACCGTCGGCATCGAGCCAACCAGGCCCGATACCGGCTACGGCTACATCGAGCTCGGCGCCGAGCTAGCGCCGGGCCTGCGCCGCGGTCAACGCTTCGTAGAGAAGCCCGATCGCGCACGCGCCGAGGAGTACCTGGCCTCGGGGCGCTACGTCTGGAACAGCGGCATGTTCTTCTTTCGCACCAAGGACATGTTGCGCGCGATCAGCGAGTACATGCCGGAGCTCTACGCCGGGCTGCAGCGCATCGAGGCGGCCGCCAAGCAGGGCGCGGCGGCGGAGCGCGCCGAGACCGAGCGTGTGTTCCCCGAGCTACCCGCGCTGAGCATCGACTACGGCGTGATGGAGAAGCTGCCCGCGTTCAACGTGGTGCCCGGCAGCTTCGGCTGGAGCGATCTCGGCAGCTGGGAGACGGCCTGGGAGCTTGCGCCCAAGGACGCCGGTGGCAACGTGGCCAACGGGCGTGCGGTGCTGGTCGAGGCCAAGAACAACCTGGTGGTGGACCTGCGCGGTGACGGCAAGAAGCGAGTGATCGCGGCCGTGGGCGTGGACGATCTCTGCATCGTCGAGACCGACGACGCCCTGCTCGTCATTCCACGCTCGCGCTGCCAGGACGTGCGCCTGATCGTCGAGCAACTGAAGAAGGACGGTAGAGAGGAAGCTCTCTAGATCCCGTCGGTCGGCTCGGACAGGAGCTTCACGCGGCCTTCCAGCCGCTTGCTGATCCAGACCTTGTTCCTGGCGTCGACGATCACGGCGCCCACGCCTTCGAGACCCTCGACGAGCTCCAGGCCCTGCTCCGGCCCGAGGATGAAGATGGCATCGTCCACCACGTCCGCCGTCGTGGCGTCGGGGGCCCAGATCGTCACGCTACGACACGCGCCAGCGGGATAACCGGTGCGCGGGTCGATGATGTGGTGGTAGCGCTTGCCGGCCACGACGTAGCTCCGCGCGTAGTCTCCAGCGGTCGAGAAGGCGTGATCCTCGAGCTCGAGCATGGCGAAGAACTTACCCTGCGGGCCACGCGGATCCTGGACGCCGCTCACCCAGCGGCTGCCGTCGGGTTTGCTGCCCGCGCCGTAGAGGTCGCCGCCGGCCTGTACCAGGAAGGCCTGGAGGCCTGCCTCGCGCAGCACCCGCGCCGCGCGATCGACGATGTAACCCTTGGCCACGCCGCCGAGCCCGATCTGCTGGTCCGGGCCGATGCGGACGGCGTGTCGCGCCGCATCGAGCTCCACCTTGCGGTAGTCGATCAGGAGCCTCTTCTGCTCGATCTCCGTTCGTGAAGGCGGCTTGGGGTTCGTGTCCTGGGCGCTGCCGAATTTCCACAGGCCGCCCATGGCCTGGAAGGTGATGTCGAAGGTCGCGTGTGAGAGCTTGCCGGCCCAGACGCTCTTCTCCAGGACCTCGTAGGTCTCGGCGCTGACGTCCTGCCACTGTCCAGGCCGTTGATTGACCTTGCCGATCTCGCTGTCGCTCTTCCATTCGCTCATCAGCGCTTCGAGTCGCCGCATCTCCGCGATCGCCTTGGTGACGGCCGCGCGCGCTGCCGGCTCGTCGGCGCGGGGGCTCGTGTAGGCGATGAAGTGCAGGGCCGTGCCCATGGCCGTATCCTTGATTTCGACCTTGAGCGGCACGAAGGGCGGGGCTGGGGCCGCCGAGGTCGATGCCCTGGCGACGCCGCTGGCCAGGGGGGCGGCCTTCGAGGCCGGGCGATCGCAGCCCAGCGTCAGGGCGCAGGCCAGCAGGTACCAGAGCGGGGCTTTCATGTTGGCGGAAGGCGTCCTACTTTACGCGCATGGCCGCCGCCCGTGGTGCAATCGATCGCGTCGTAGACGCTCAGCGCGGTGAGCTCGCTCAGCTGGCCCGCTCGATTCACGAGCACCCCGAGCTCTGCTTCGAGGAGCACCGTGCGGCGGCCTGGCTCGCCGATTACCTCGAACGCGCCGCCGGAGTGGCCGTCGAGCGGGGGGTCGGCGGTCTTGCCACAGCGGTCCGAGCGCGCGCCGGCAGTGGTAGCGGACCTCGCGTGGCCATTTTCGCCGAGTACGACGCGTTGCCTGCGATCGGGCACGCCTGCGGCCACAACCTGATCGCGGCGAGCGCCGCCGGAGCGTTCGTGGCGCTGGCCAAGACGGGCGGCTTTCCCGGGACGGTCGAGCTCGTGGGCACGCCGGCCGAGGAAGGTGGCGGCGGCAAGATCCGGCTGCTGGAAGCCGGCGTGTTCGATGGGCTCAGCGCCGCGATGATGTTTCACCCTCTGGATCGCGACATCCTGGCACACCCGACCCTCGCCAACATGCGCCTGACGCTGAGGTACCGCGGCGCGCCCGCGCACGCCGCCATGGCCCCGGGCGAGGGCCGTAGCGCCCTGACCGCGTGCCTCGACACGTTTCGGCTGATCGACTCGCAGCGGGTTCACTTCGCCGACGGTGTGCGCGTGCACGGTATCGTCACGAACGGCGGACAGGCCGTGAACATCATCCCGGAGTTCGCCGAGGCCGAGTTTTCGCTGCGCGCCAGGAGCAGCAACGAGCTTCAGAGCGTTCTCGCCACCGTGCGGCGCTGCGCCAGCGGTGCCGCGCTGGCCTCGGGCGTCGAGGTCGAGTTCGTCGAAAAGCGCGGCTACCGCGAGATGTGGAACAACATGGCCATGGCGCAGCGCTTCGGCGCGGC